>JAIXWE010000090.1 GCA_027482195.1 Alphaproteobacteria bacterium
GAGAGAAAGAAAAAAAATCCGACAAAAAGAACCAAAAGAAAAAGGCGAATGGTCCATTTTACGAGAGGTGATTGTGGTTTTTTTTCAATCGGCGGAAGATACATGGGGCTAATCCTTCTTTTGAAAAGGGTCGTCAACATCAACGGGAAATTGAAAGGCTTGCCAACTTTTTATCAACTCTGGCGGCAAGGGCGCTTTGATATCAAGAATATTTTGCGTGGTGGGGTGCTTAAAAATAATCTGCGCCGCATGAAGATGAAGCCGCCCATCAAGGCCGTGTTCATCAATAAGCGAAACAAAGCCGCCATATTTTTCATCACCCAAGATCGGCGTGCCAAGAAGATCAGCACTATGCACACGAATTTGATGCATACGCCCCGTGCGCGGCCAAAATGCAGCAAACGCAACATCATTATTGTGAGCAATAATACGGTATGATGTTCGCGATGGTTTTCCATGAATATTGTCAATGACAACCGCTTCCTTACGTGCGCCCTCACCTTTTATGATGCCACCTTCAATATCACCGCTTTGATGAGAGGGAATTGGTGAGATAAGCGCATAATAAATTTTCTTGATATCACGGCTTTCAAAAAGCTTACCCAAATTCTGGGTCATGCGTAACGAACGCGCGCATACCAAAAGACCAGATGTATCACGATCCAAACGATGCACCAAACGCGGACGTACACCTTTTTTATTGATCAAACACCCCAACATTCCATCAATATGACGGCGAATATGTGGCCCGCCTTGAACGGGAAGCCCGTAAGGTTTGTTGAGAATAAGAATTTCACCATCGTCATAAAGCGTGATTGAGTCGAGAAAATTTTTATCATCATCGTGTGGCGTGAAGGTTCCCACACGCGGCTTTTCTTCAAATGGCGGAAGTCGAACCGTTTGACCAAAAAATAAACGCGTATCTGTTTTTACGCGCTTGCCGTCGACACGCACCTGACCCGTGCGCACCATTTTTTGAAGAAGCGCATAAGGCGCGCGCGGCAAGGTTTTCTTTAGCCAGCGATCAAGACGTTGACCATCGTCATCTTCCGTTACCTGAAATTGCCGCACATCTTGCATAAGCCTATTGTGCCTTATTTTGCGAGGAAGGAACACCCCAGATCCACCCCTCACATCCTAGAATTTCTTCGTGAATATTCCCGATAGTGTCATGGATGTCAGGTTGATATTTTGCAAGAAAACGAAGCCCCGCGGCTGAGATGATCGCATCGGCAAGATGATCAGTAAGATTTTGATGTGGTGCAATTTTTACACGAAAAAAACTCAAAGCCTCTTGCAACTCTGCCCAGTCCCTTATTTTTGTATCTTTATCTTGCGCCATTTTGTGAAAAAGTCGCGGATAAATCTCGGTAATCACAATATCGGCCGCTTCACATCTTTCTTTTGAGTCATATGGCCAGATTGCAACCCGCCCCGGCATATTTTGCATCAAAGAATGTGCAAGGCGCATACCGCTCAAACCCCCTTTGCCAACTTGTTTTGGGCCAATGAGTTTAAACGGGCTTTCTGGTGAGCCCAAACCCAAAGCGGCACATTGTGTTTCAACAATACGTTGCGAGAGAGAAAAATTTTCTGGTTTCTTGCCACTATGCCAAAAATATTTTTGATATGTTTTATGAGTCCAAAAGCGTGCGGCCGAGAAATTATCTTCATCCTGACAAATTCTATGAACCCCCGCCCATAAATCTTTTGCTGTGGCATTCTTGCCAAATTGTTTTTTAACAACGGAATGCGCATAACCAAAATTACAATCAATGCCGATCAGATAACGATGACCCGGCGCAAGATTTAAAATATAATCAGCGACATCTTGGCGTGACCAAAATTTTTGCGATGGCGGCGCGATGATCTTAACGGTTGGTGATGTAAAATACGCCTGTGCCACAGCGATTGCGGGTGTTTGTACAGGCTTTAACGCACCCGACCAATCGATCGCGATGAATGTATCAAATTCTTTCATAAGAATTTTTGATGATTATTTAACAACAAGATTACGCTCCTGACCATTTGAGCGAATGGTGAGAATCCAACCTGGCGGCGAAATTGAATCTAAAATACGTTGCACATCTTGGCTTGCGGAGATTTTTTTGCGGTTAATGGCGACAATCACATCCCCCACGGTGACCAAGCGCGAAGCGATTGAGCGCGGTGCAAGTGCGGTCACCACCACACCGGAATCTTCATTCTTTAAACCCAATTCGGTTGCCAATGCGGGGTTAATGTTCGCAACGCGTGCACCCGACAATGGATTTTGGCCTGTAATTGTTATCTCATCACGTGCGGGTTGATCGGGCGGAGCAATCGCCTTCATCGTCACCGTATCGGGCTTTCCTTGGCGCAAGATGTTCAAATTTGCCTCACCGCCAATGGGAATCATAGCGAGGCGAAAACGCAATTCAGACGCATCACGAATTTTACGCCCGTCAATTGCAGTGACAACATCACCTGTTTTTAATCCGGCCTCACGCGCGGGGGAAAGCGGATGAAGGTTAGCGATTAAAGCGCCAGACACGCTGGACAGCCCCAATGAATTTGCAATTGCGGACGTCACGTTTTGTGCACTTAAGCCCACCCATGGGCGGATCACGGAACCACCTTTTGTCACCTGACCCGCCTTGGCCGCCGCCAAAATCGTTGCAACCATTTCTGAGGGAATTGAAAAACCAATGCCGAGTGACCCGCCGTCACGCGAATAAATGGCGGAATTAATCCCCACCACACCGCCGTCCATCGACACCAACGGCCCACCAGAATTTCCCGGGTTAATCGCGGCATCAGTTTGGATGAAGAAATTAAAATCATTGATATTGAGCGATGAGCGTGCGAGGGCCGAGACAATCCCGCTTGTCACCGTTTGCCCAACACCAAACGGATTTCCGATCGCAAGAACAAGATCGCCAACTTGTAAATTCTCAGAAGGTTGCAGATTTGCAAAAGGAACTTTTTCATTTTTTGTATCAAGCTTTAAAAGAGCCAGATCCGATGCCGGATCATTTAACGTGACAATGGCCGGAAATTCGCGCCCGTCACTCAACATCACCGTAATTTCACGCGCGCCCTTAATGACATGGGCGTTGGTAACAGCCAGGCCCGTGGGATCAAGAATAACGCCCGAGCCAAGCGAGCTTTCAAGGCGTTGACGCGGCACACCAAACCCGAATTGGCGCTCTAAGAGCGGGCCAAAAAACGGGTCATTGGCAAGCGGGTTAAAGCTGCGCGTCTCCACCACGCGTTTGGTGTAAATATTGACCACCGCCGGTGAAATTTTTTTGACCAAAGGCGAAAAGCTCAGCTGGATTTGCTGAGGCGATTGCGGCACTTGGGAGACTTGCGCCCAAGCGGGAAAAGCAATAAGGGAAAATAAAATCAGAATGAAAAAGCGCATACCGCCAAAATAGTATTTGGCGGCAGCAAACTCAAGAATTACCGATAAAATTATTCGGCTTCTTTTGATTTTTCTTTATTGGCTTTTTTGACTGATTTTTTTGGAACCGTCATCTCATCCGCAGGACCGGCAGGAGCTTGCGCCTCGTCCATAACTTGACCGGAATCTTGACCTTTGGCCGCAGGGTCGCGATCAACAAACTCAATCACCGCCATTGGAGCCGCATCGCCATAACGAAAGCCAGCTTTCAAAACACGGCAATAGCCACCCGGACGGGTTGCATAACGCGCAGAGAGTGTTGAAAATAATTTTGCAACCATCGCATCATCACGCAATTGCGCAAAAGCCAAACGGCGATTTGCAAGACCACCTTTTTTGCCCATGGTGATGAGTTTTTCAACATAAGGGCGGAGTTCTTTTGCCTTGGGCAAGGTGGTGACAATTTGTTCATGCTTGATGAGAGCGTTCGCCATATTCGCAAAAAGCGCACGACGATGTGATTCCGTACGATTTAATTTACGTTGTTTTAGTCCATGTTTCATCGCGTGTCTCCTTTACGCTGGCTGCGGCCTTAACGGGTAAGGCCATTTTATATTCACAAGGCACGATGAAACTCCGTTACCTTGTGCTGCGGATCACCATGATCCGAATTTTTAGATGCGAACAAATTCTTCGATTTGCTTCGCGGGTTTTGTTTGCGAACAAATTCTTCGATTTGCTTCGCTATCAATTAAAGATTATGAAGCAAACGGATCATCCATTTTGCGGGCTAAATCTTCGATATTCTCAGGTGGCCATCCTTCGATTTGCATGCCGAGATGCAAGCCCATGATGGTCAATACTTCTTTGATCTCGTTCAATGACTTACGGCCAAAGTTTGGTGTGCGCAACATTTCGCTTTCTGTTTTTTGAACAAGGTCACCAATATAAATGATGTTGTCGTTCTTGAGACAGTTTGCGGAACGTACCGACAATTCCAACTCTTCCACTTTTTTCAACAAATTGCGATTGAATGGCAATGAGTCTTCTTCGCGGGATGATTTTACATCTTTTGGATCTTCGAAATTGATGAAAACTTGCAATTGGTCTTGCAAGATACGCGCGGCATAAGCAACCGCATCTTCCGGAGATACAACACCATTTGTTTCAACATTCATGGTGAGTTTATCGTAATCGGTGATTTGACCCACGCGGGTATCTTCTACATCATACGAAACTTTGCGTACAGGTGAAAAAATACTGTCAACCGGGATGAGACCAACAGGCGCATCTTCCGGACGGTTTTGCGCAGCAGGGCGATATCCTTTGCCCGTATTCACGGTCATTTCCATCTCAAACTTCGCACCTTTATCCAATGTGCAAATGACAAGATCCGGATTCATGATTTCAATATCCGCACCCGCTTCGATCATGCCTGCGGTTACTTCGCAAGGGCCTTCTGCCGATAAGCGCATGCGCTTTGGACCTTCAACATGCATGCGCACGGCAATAGCCTTGATGTTTAAAATAATGTCTGTGACATCTTCACGAACGCCTTCGATGGTCGAAAATTCATGCTGAACCCCAGCAATTTTCACAGCCGTAATCGCAGCACCTTGAAGTGAAGAAAGCAAAATGCGACGCAAGGCGTTTCCAAGCGTCAAACCAAAGCCACGCTCTAATGGCTCCACAACAATTTTACCAAAGTTTTTGGTGGTGCGGCTCCGCTCAACATCCACTTTGCTCGGTTTGATCAATTCCTGCCAGTTTTTTTGAATCAGCATGCCTTTTTCCTTACAGTTTAAAAATAAAAAACCTTAAAATGCCGCAGGAAGAAACCCGCGGCACACTTCAAACTTTTAGACGCGACGACGCTTGCGCGGACGCACACCATTGTGTGGGATCGGTGTGATGTCCTTAATGCCACGAATCACAAGCCCGATCGATTGAAGCGCACGCAAAGCGGATTCACGCCCCGAACCAGGGCCCTTCACTTCAACATCCACTTCACGCAAGCCGTGCTCTTGAGCCTTACGTCCCGCATCTTCGGCCGCAATCTGAGCCGCATAAGGGGTTGATTTACGTGAGCCTTTAAAGCCCATCGCGCCCGATGTTGACCAAGAGATTGTGTTCCCTTGCATATCGGTGATGGTCACGTGTGTGTTGTTAAAAGATGCATTGATGCGCGCAACACCCGAATGAATGTTTTTGCGTACAATTTTTTTCTTGATGCCTTTACCGGAAGCTTTACCGGATGATTTTGGTGGGGGTGCCATTGTTTGCTACCTTCTTAAAAGATGTCACGAATTATTTCTTACCAACAGGCTTTTTGCCAGCAATCGGCTTCGCAGGACCTTTGCGTGTCCGCGCGTTCGATTGCGTGCGTTGTCCACGCACAGGCAAGCCTTTGCGATGACGCAAGCCGCGATAGCATTGCATGTCGATCAAGCGCTTGATGTTGAGTGAGACCTCACGGCGCAAATCACCTTCGATGGGGAAGCGACCTGTTTCAATGAGTTTACGAATTTTGTTTAATTCGTCTTCAGTCAGATCTTTCATACGACGCGCAAAATCAATTCCCACTTCTGTACAAATGGTTTCCGCCGTGTGACGGCCAATACCATGAATGTAAGTCAGAGAAATGATGGCGCGCTTGTTGTCAGGAATATTGACACCAGAGATACGGGCCATTTTCGATGCTCCTTTAAGCATTTATGCAGGAAAACCTGCGGTTGATTTCAAGCCGAACCGTAAAACGAAATATCGCGCCGGTTCGTAAGCCAATTTTTCTGACGAGAAAAAAGAAGAAAAAATCCTTGTAAAACAAGGGGTTTAAATCTTTTGCATCGCACAGAATGGGCGCATATTAATTATTATTTTCGTTAAGTCAACTCTTTTATCCAAAAATCTGTGGATAAGTCCAGCAATGGCTCCTTTTCTTTGTTTAGCAAGAGAAATAGCCAATTTTTACTCTCCATTAATATGTTATGTATATCATAACAACATGACAGACAAATCACCGAAACGCCCCACTTCTGACTTCCCGCGCGCCGCGCAAGGAAACGTGTTGGTTGATTTTCTGAAGTTGCTTTCTTCGCAAATCCCAAGCACGCAATCAACCCCGCAAAGCAAAGAAACGGTTGACAATGCTTTTACCCAATTTGGGGATTTCTTAACCAGTATGTTGCCCGACATGCCGGATATGCCGAGCATGGAGTCTGTTTCGAAAAACGTGCAACAGTTTTTGCGCGAAACGGGGATTACCAGTGCTATCGATAAAATTACGCCGGATAATTTTCCGACAAGCTTAAACGATGCGAAACGCATGCTCACCGATATGCTCCCTGATTTTATGGGGTTTGGCCCAGAACGTTCACAAAAAGTGATTCAATATTCGATGAACGATGCGGCAAGTAAGGGTTATTGCGCAATGGGTGTAAGGCTAATTGGTGAAAAGTTAGGGTGGAATGTGCCGCAAGGTATCGGAAGCGCAACTGACTGGCCAACACAACTGACAACGGAACGCGGATGGGTCAAGCTTGATGGTGTGCGCCCTGAAGACGCCCCACCCGGCTCCGTCCTTTACTTTAGTAATTACGAGGACGCCGGTAAAAAAGTGCCAGCAGGCGCAAAACCAGGATCTGGCGCATATCACGGCCATGTTGAGATTGTTTGCGAAGACCAAAATGGCGGCCGTACTTACGTTTCTGATGCCGCACGGCGTAACTATGGCGGATCTGTGCCCGGTAATTTTGGTGGCGTTTATTATTACGTCGGACCTGAAGCCGCAAAAGAATTTAATGGAACATTCTCACCACAAAAAATGGCAACGCTGCGCCCTGATTTAGCGGCAAGTTTGGCACCGTCATAAATTTTTATTTAATCCAAAATTTCCCGAATAGATTCGGTGACGGCTTCAACGCTTGCCATACCATCAATCTTTTTCAAAAGATTTTTAGATTCATAGTAAGGCAAAATCGGAGCTGTTTGCGCGCGATAAACATCCAAACGTTTCTTAAGCGCGTCTTCATTATCATCGCCGCGCACCGCATTTGGGTTCTCAGCCGCACGTTTTTGTACGCGCACCAATAATGCAGCTTCATCGACAACCAATTGAATCACGGCATCTAAATTTTTATTTTTTTGTGCCAACATATTATCTAAAGCTTGCGCCTGGGGCACCGTGCGCGGGAATCCATCCAAAATAAAACCCCTCGCACAATCCGGGTGATCAATACGGGTTGCGATCATGCGGATAACGATATCATCCGACACTAAACCGCCCGCATCCATAATTTGCCTCACCTCAACGCCTAACGGTGTCTCAGCAGCGATCTCAGCCCGCAACATATCCCCGGTTGAAAGTTGCTTTAAGCCCCTTTCTTCTTCAAGAATTTTTGCCTGGGTTCCCTTGCCGGCACCCGGAGGGCCCAGAAGAATAATGTTCATCGACCTAATCCTTTGCGACCCAATTTGGTTTTCTTGAGCAAACCTTCATATTGATGAGCCACCATGTGCGAGTGAATTTGTGCGACCGTATCCATGGTTACTGACACAACGATCAACAAACTGGTGCCACCGAAATAGAAAGGCATTCCGAACTCAGCAATCAAAAACTCAGGAAGCAAGCAGATCACACAAAGATAAAGCGCGCCCACGGCTGTGATGCGGGTTAACACAAAATCCAAATAATCGGCCGTGTTTTTACCGGGACGAATTCCCGGAACGAACCCGCCATATTTGCGCAAGGTTTCCGCATTTTCTTCCGGGTTAAAAACAATAGCCGTGTAAAAGAATGCGAAGAAAATAATAAGTCCCGCATAAAGCGTCATGTGAACCGGATGACCAAGTTGCAAATAACGTTGCATATCCGCAACCCATGTTCCGGCCTCAACCCCCGAAAAACCCACAAGCGTTGCCGGCAAGAATAATAAAGACGACGCGAAAATGGGCGGGATAACCCCGGACATATTCAACTTTAATGGCAAATGGTTTTGTGTGGCTTGGGTCATTTGTTGCTGACCCACTTGACGTTTGGGATATTGCACCAAAATTCGCCGCTGGGCCCTCTCCATAAACACAATCATGATTAAAACGGCGACGACCAGTAAGGCCACCACAAGTATCGTCAAGAAATTAAACTGACCCTGACGTCCCAATTCTAAAAAGCTGCCGATAGCAACGGGTAAGCTTGCCACAATTCCCGCGAAGATGATCAACGAAATTCCGTTACCAATTCCGCGCGCGGTAATTTGTTCCCCCAACCACATCAAAAATAATGTGCCGCCAACAATCGTGATCACGGTTGAGATGCGGAAAAACATACCCGGATCAATCACCGCCGATCCCGTAGGGCCTTGCAGATTTTCCAAGCCAACAGCCAAGCCATAAGCCTGAATTGCCGCCAAAAGAACAGTCAAATAACGCGTATATTGATTGATTTTTTGACGTCCCGATTCCCCTTCTTTTTTCAATGTCTCAAGACGTTTAGAAAGAGATGTTGCCAGTTGAACAATAATTGACGCCGAGATGTAAGGCATGATCGAGAGTGCAAAAATCGTCATCCGTTGCAAAGATCCACCGGAGAACATGTTGAACATATCCAAAAGACCGCCGCCCTTTTGATTGAAAATACTTTCCCATGCACGCGGATCAATACCGGGAATGGGGATATAGGTGCCAAGGCGATAAATCAACAACGCACAAACAACAAACCAAATTCTTTTTTTAAGCTCCGTTGCTTTTGAGAACGCGGCCCAGTTTGCATTTTTTGACATTTGTTCGACGGCGGAAACCATGAACCCAACTTCCTTTATAAAAATGAATGATGTGATAATAAGAAACCTAAAACACCGCGCCTCAAGATGCAAGATGCGGAATGTAAAAAGCCCGCAATCTGCGGGCTTTTATCGATGGGTTTTAACCCTGATTGGATTTGGGTTTTTTTCGCACAACAGGCTTCACCGTAATCACGATAAGCTCAACCGAGCCACCCGCCTTTTCAACGGCCGCTTTTGCTGATGCGGTTGCACCTGATAATTTCAGGTTAACCTTGGTTTTAATTTCGCCGGTTCCCAAAAGACGAATACCGTCTTTCTTGCGACGCACCACACCGGCCGCAACCAAAGCGACCTCATCAATGACGGATTTTGTGTCAAGACGTTTGGCGTCAATTGCATCTTGAATACGCGCCAAAGATACGGTCACAAAATTTTTCGCGAAAACATTCTTAAAGCCAACTTTTGGCAAGCGGCGCGTAATAGGTGTTTGACCCCCTTCAAATCCTTGGATCGAGACACCTGTGCGCGCTTTTTGACCCTTCACACCACGACCCGAGGTTTTGCCCTTACCGGATCCGATACCGCGACCAACGCGCATACGTTTTTTTGTTGAGCCTTCCTGAGGCGCCAATGCATTGAGTTTCATAACCCTTACTCCTTCACTTCCACCAAATGGCGGACTTTTGTAATCATACCGCGCACCATTGGTGTATCCACCAATTCACGTGATTTATGACGCTTGTTCAAACCCAAACCGATCAAAGTTTGTTCTTGATCTTTTGTGCGGCCAATAATGCTTCCCGTTTGGGTCACGATAATGGTTTTGCCCGAAGCTGCTTTTGCCTTTGCCATGATTTTTTAGTCCTCTTTCGATTCGGTTTCAGATTTTTCTGAAGCCATACCCACTTCGCGGTTTGATACGATATCAGCCACTTTTTTGCTACGACGTGACGCCACAGCACGTGGTGATTGCATATTTTTCAATGCGTCGAATGCGGCATTGACCATGTTGTAAGGATTATTTGTGCCCAAAGCTTTCGCAACAACGTCTTGAATACCCAAGGCTTCGAAAATTGCACGTAATGGACCACCTGCGATGATCCCCGTTCCTTGCGGAGCAGAGCGCAAAAATACTTTCCCGGATCCGTAATGCCCCAAAACATCATGGTGCAATGTGCGACCTTCGCGCAACGGCACACGGATCATGCTGCGTTTTGCTTGCTCGGTTGCTTTACGGATTGCATCCGGAACTTCCTTCGCTTTGGCATGACCGTGACCAACGCGACCGCGTCCATCACCCACAACCACGAGTGCCGCAAAACCAAAACGACGTCCGCCCTTGACCACTTTGGCCACGCGGTTCACGGCGACTAAACGTTCGCTGAGTTCTGATTCTTCGCGGTTCTCACGCTCTTTTTTGCGCTCACGAGCCATACTTTATTCCTCTCTTTTTAAAATTCTAATCCCGCAGAACGAGCCGCTTCAGCCAAAGCCTTCACACGCCCGTGATAAATATATGCACCGCGATCAAACATCACGCTTGTAACGCCGGCTTTTTTTGCGCGTTGCGCAACAAGTTTTCCAACTTCCGTTGCCGCTGCAATATTGGCGCCTGTTTTCAAAGAAGGTTTTAATTCTTTGTCCAAAGTGGACGCAGAAGCCAATGTGATTCCTTTTGAATCATCAATCACCTGAGCATAGATTGCGTTGTTGGTACGATGTACCGACAAACGTGCTTGGCCAGCGCGGTTGATGGATTTTAATTTAAAACGTACACGGCGCGCGCGACGCTGATGGGGTGTTTCTTTTGCACGGGTCATGGTGATCCTCTTACCTTTGCTTATTTCTTCTTACCTTCTTTGCGGACGATATACTCACCCACATAACGAATACCTTTGCCTTTGTAAGGCTCGGGCGGCTTGTAGCCACGAATTTCCGCAGCAACTTGGCCCACTTTTTCTTTGTCGATTCCAGAAATTTTGACCGATGTTTGCTTATCAACAACAATCGAAATTCCCTTTGGAACCGCGTAACGCACTTCGTGTGAAAAACCAAGCTGAAGCACTAAATCAGAACCTTGAAGCGCACAACGATATCCCACGCCTTCGATTTCAAGATTTTTCTCGTAACCATCCTTCACACCGACAACCATGTTGGTGATGCGGCGTTGCATTGTCGCCCACAAGGCGCGCGTTTGACGCTCGGCATTTTTTGGGGCAACTTTAATTTCTGTGCCCTCAATGGTCACATCCACAGCAGGGTGAACGACCAAAGCCAGTTCGCCTTTTGGCCCTTTCACTTTTAAGTCCTGACCCGTCAGTGATGCCGAAACACCCTGAGGCAGAGATACTGGATTTTTTCCTACGCGTGACATGTGATTACCTCTTATTCATCCATTAAAATACTTGGCACAGCACTTCGCCGCCAACATTGGCTTCGCGTGCATCGTTATCGGCCATCACACCTTTTGGTGTTGAGACGATTGTAATTCCCAAACCGTTATAAAAACGTGGCATTGTTTCCACGTTGGTATAAACGCGGCGGCCAGGCTTTGAAACGCGGTTCAATTCCTTGATAACCGGTTGACCGGATTCATATTTGAGCTCAATGCGCAAATTCTTCAATCCGCGCTCATCCATCTCTTCCGAGAAACCACGGATATATCCGGAGGATTTCAAAACATTCAAAACATTGGCGCGCAAATGAGACGCGCTGCAAGCAACCGTCTTTAAGCCAGCGCGCTGTCCGTTACGGATGCGGGTCAACATATCGCCCAATGGATCTGACATCGACATAATTTCTTCTCCTTCTTACCAGCTGGACTTCACAACACCAGGCAATTGACCTTCGGAGGCCAATTTGCGCAGTGCGTTACGGCACAGGTTAAACTTGCGGTGAAATGACCGGGGACGACCAGTGAGCGCGCAACGATTGCGCACACGTGTTTTGGCCGAGTTACGCGGCATTTCAGCCAATTTCAGTGAGGCGGCAAAACGCTCCTCGATTGGCAAATCTTGATTCATAATTGTCGCCTTCAGCTTCGCGCGCGTTGCGGCTTTGCCAGTCGACAATTTAATGCGTTTGTTGTTGCGGTTAACAGCAGATGCTTTTGCCATGGGTCTTCCTTTATCCTTTACGTTTAATTGCGAAACGGCATATCAAAGCCGCGCAGTAATTCTTTTGCCTCTTCATCCGTGTTGGCCGTGGTACAGATAATGATGTCCATACCGCGCGGTGCCTCAACTTTGTCAAAGTTGATTTCGGGGAAAATAATGTGTTCTTTCAATCCCATCGCATAATTGCCACGACCATCAAAAGATTTGCCGTTGATGCCGCGAAAGTCACGCACGCGTGGCAATGCGATTGTCACAAGACGATCAAGAAATTCATACATTTGTTTGCGGCGCAATGTCACCTTGCATCCAATCGCCATATCTTCGCGAATTTTGAAAGATGCGTTGGCCTTGCGTGCTTTTGTTGCAATCGCTTTTTGACCAGCAATCAAAGACAAATCGCGCAACGCGGTTTCCATGTGCTTACGATCCGCGTTTGCTTCACCGACACCCATATTGATGACGATTTTTTCCAACTTTGGAATTTGGTAGTCGTTTTCATAGCCATACTTTTCTTTCAAAGCGGGCTTTACAACTTTTGCGTAACGCTCTTCAAAGCGTGTGATGTAAATTTCTTTTTCTGCGGATGTCTTTGCCATCTCTCTCTCCATTAACCGATCGTCTCACCCGACTTGCGAGCAACACGAACTTTTTTTCCATCTTTTAATGTTTGGTATCCAACGCGGGTTGCTTTCCCCGTTTTTGGATCAGCCAACGCCACGTTTGACACATGAATCGAAGCTTCAATCTTTTCAATTCCGCCGGCTGCGAATTGTGATGGCTTGCGGTGTTTTGTCATTTGATTTACACCCGCCACAACAATACGGTTTTCGGCAGGGAGAACTTTCGTAACTTCGCCTTTTTTGCCTTTATCTTTTCCGGTGATTACAACCACTTGGTCACCTTTTTTAATTTTTAATTTTGCCTGTGTCATTACAACACCTCCGGTGCCAAAGAAATAATTTTCATGTAACCCTTGCCGCGCAGTTCACGGGTCACGGGTCCAAAAATACGCGTTCCGATTGGCTCACCTTGTTTGTTGATCAGCACAACGGAGTTAGTATCAAAACGAATCTGCTCGCCATTCGTACGCTTTAAGCCCTTTGCGGTACGCACGATCACAGCACGGTGAACATCACCTTTTTTCACACGACCACGTGGAATTGCATCCTTGATGGAAACAATGATCACGTCGCCAATGCTGGCGGTGCGGCGTTTGGAACCGCCCAGCACTTTGATGCACATGACACGGCGTGCGCCGGAGTTGTCAGCCACCTCAAGATTGGATTGCATTTGAATCATAACGTCACCTTAATCCTTTATCTTTCTCACTCTTACTCTTTTGCGGCCTTTTTCTTGGTCGCAGGCTTTGCGTTGCCTGAATCCGCTTGCTCAACGATGGAACGTTGAATTCCGGTTGGGTCCGTAATCACTTTCCAGCTTTTATTTTTTGACAAAGGACGGCACTCCTCAATCTGTACGGCGTCGCCAACGCGAAACGCGTTATTTTCATCGTGCGCAGCATATTTGTCGGTTTGCTTGACGTACTTTTTATAAATAGGGTGCATATAACGGCGTTCCACCAAAACGGTGACCGTTTTATCCATTTTGTCGCTGACCACACGGCCTTGCAGAATTCGACGGGGCATGGGCAATCTCCTTTAAGCGGATTTTTTGTTCATGGTTAAAAACGTTTTCACACGGGCAATCGTGCGACGAACGGTGCGCATACGCGCGGTATTCTCAATCTGGCCGGAAGCACGCTGAAAGCGTAAGTTCATTTGCTCCTGGCGCAAGGTCAGCAACATGGCGTTAAGCTCATCCACTGATTTGCCTTTAAAATCTTCGGCTTTTGCTTTTTTTGTTTCTTTTGCCATCTTATTCACCAACACGTTTTACAAATTTTGTTTTAATCGGAAGTTTTGCACCAGCCAATTCAAACGCTTCGCGCGCGATTGATTCCGCAACACCATCCAATTCGAAAATAATGCGGCCAGGGCGCACGCGCGCTGTCCAAAATTCGGGTGATCCTTTCCCCGATCCCATCCGCACTTCCAAAGGCTTTTTGGAAACCGGAACATCCGGGAAAACTCTAATCCATACGCGGCCTTGACGCTTCATGTGACGCGTGATCGCACGACGTGCCGCCTCGATTTGGCGTGCTGTGATGCGGTCTGGCTCAAGCGCCTTAAGGCCGAACGAACCATAAGAAATAGTAGCACCCGACTTCGCCACACCATGGATGCGACCTTTATGGGCTTTTCTGAATTTTGTCTTCTTTGGCGACAACATGTTTTTATGCTCCGTTTATCCTAAATCTCAATCACGCTTAGACGCACCAACCTGATCACCCATGCGCTTGTCACGGGCTTGCGGGTCGTGTTCCATCACATCACCTTTGTAAATCCATACTTTCACACCGATGATTCCATAGGTGGTCAAGGCTTCGGCTGTGCCGTAATCTAAATCTGCACGCAATGTGTGCAATGGCACGCGACCTTCACGATACCATTCCATACGCGCAATATCCGCACCGGCCAAACGACCTGATACGTTCACGCGAATACCTTTTCCACCCAAACGCAATGCCGATTGCACAGCACGTTTCATGGCACGACGGAAAGACACCCGACGCTCAAGCTGTTGTGCAACACCTTCCGCGACCAATTGTGCGTCAACTTCAGGTTTGCGAATTTCAACAATATTCAAGGAAACTTCGCCACCCGCTTGTGCCGATAAATCCTTGCGCAGTTTTTCAATGTCTGCACCTTTTTTACCGATGACAACACCTGGACGCGCTGTATGAACGGTCACGCGTGTATTTTTTGCGGCGCGTTCAATGATCACTTTGCTGATTCCAGCGGCTTTCAATTTTTCGGTAACGAACGCACGTAATTTTAAATCTTCCACCAATTTCTGGGCATAATTTTTTGCCGAGAACCAGCGGGAATCCCAAGTGCGGTTGATCCCAACACGTAAACCGATCGGATTAACTTTCTGACCCATGATTATTCTGCCTTCTCTCTGACGATAATGGTCAAGTTACTAAAAAATTTCTCAATGCGCCCAGCCTTACCACGCGCACGTGCCTGAAAACGTTTCATGACAACGGATTTACCGACAGTGGCTTCGGCCACATAAAGACGGTCTACATCCAACGAATGATTGTTTTCCGCATTCGCAACCGCTGACTGCAAAACTTTTTTAACGTCTTTTGCAATACGCTTGTTCGAGAATTGAAGATCGGTCAAAGCTTTTTCAGCTTTTTTCCCACGAATCATTTCCGCAACCAAGTTCAACTTGTACGGGCTTGAGTCGATATACTTCGAAAAAGCTCTCGCTTCATTCTCAGCAACACGGCGTTCGTTCTTAGGCTTTCCCATGAGTTAAATCCTTATTTCTTCTTGCCATCGGCTTTTTTATCGCCGGCATGGCCTTTAAAAGTACGCGTTGGTGCAAACTCACCCAATTTGTGACCAATCATTTGATCGTTCACGAGCACAGGAATGAAATTCTTCCCGTTGTGAACAGCAAATGTGAGGCCCACAAATTGTGGCAGAATTGTTGAACGGCGCGACCAAGTTTTGATCGGCGTATTTTTTCCAGTTGCGCGTTGCGCATCCACTTTCTTCAGCAGATACCCATCAACAAAAGGACCTTTCCAGACTGAACGGCTCATGCGGTTTTACCTCTCACCTTATTTCGCGTTCTTGTTCTTACGACGACGAATGATTAATTTGTCAGTCGTTTTATTCTTACGGGTTTTATTCCCCTTCGTACCCTTGCCCCATGGTGTGACAGGGTGACGACCACCGGATGTACGGCCTTCACCACCACCATGTGGGTGATCGATTGGGTTCATGGCAACACCGCGCACGTGGGGGCGTTTGCCCTTCCAACGGTTACGGCCAGCCTTACCCAAGCTTTCATTCATGTGATCAGGGTTTGACACAGCACCAACAGTTGCCATGCAATCCCCACGCACCAAGCGCAATTCGCCAGATGCAAGTTTAATTTGTGCGTAGCCTTGGTCGCGACCAACGAGCTGGGCATACGTTCCAGCAGAGCGCGCCATTTGGCCGCCTTTGCCGACTTTCATCTCAATATTGTGGATGATGGTTCCAACCGGCATGTTCTTGATCGGCATGGCATTGCCAATTTTAACATCCACTTTTTCACCCGCCACAACCGTGTCGCCAACTTTAAGGCGTTGGGGTGCTAAAATGTAAGCACGCTCGCCATCCGCATACTGGATCAACGCGATGTAAGCCGTACGGTTTGGATCATATTCCAAACGCTCAACTTTAGCTTCGATATCAAACTTGGTACGTTTGAAATCAACAATACGGTAACGCTGTTTGTGACCACCACCACGTTGCCATACGGTCACGCGGCCATGGTTGTTACGGCCACCAGATTTCTTTTTCCCTTCGGTCAAAGATTTCTCCGGAGCCCCTTTCCACAGCTGGGAACGATCCACCAACACCAACTGGCGGGTTCCCGGGGTAACTGGATTTGATTTTCTCAAGGCCATAATCGTCGTCCTTTACGTCTTCTTACACACCCGTGCTGATGTCCAGATTTTGGCCATCCGCAAGAGTGATAATCGCTTTTTTCACATCCGAACGTGTCCCGGGAATACCACGGAAACGCTTGGTTTTACCTTTTGTAATCAATGTATTGACCGCCACAACCTTCACACCAAACAAAGCTTCAACCGCTTTTTTGATCTCAGGTTTTGTCGCACTCACATCCACCTTGAAGGTGACTTGGTTATATTGTGACCCGTTGGTTGACTTTTCCGTCACAACCGGGGAACGCAATAACGTGTAATCTTTTTCTGTTGCCTTTGGAGCAGTTTGTTTTGCTTTTGCCATCATCAATCTCCTTATGCGCCTTCAGCCAATCGCGTGGTCAAGCTTTCAACCGCATCTTTGGTCAAAACCAATGTGTCGTGCTTTAAGATGTCATACACATTGGCACCTTCCACCGCGAGAATATCCATGTGTGGAATATTGCGCGTTGCGAGTGCGAAATTCTCATCCAAATCTGACCCACAAATAAACAATGCGGATGTCAAACCAAGCTTTTTAAAATTCGCAACCATCTCTTTTGTTTTTGGTGCTTTTGCTTTCGCCGCATCCAAAATGACCAATTGGTTGTTCGCCAATTTTGCCGATAATGCGATTTTAAGTGCAAGCGCACGCTCGCGTTTCGGCATGTCTGTTGCGTGGGAACGCACGACGGGTCCGAAAATGGTTGCCCCACCCACAAATTGGGGGGCGCGGCGTGTTCCGAAACGCGCAGAACCCGTTCCTTTTTGGTTATATGGCTTTTTGCCCGTTCCCGAAACTTCCGAGATGCCTTTTGTTTTGTGCGTGCCAGCTTGACGTTTGTTCAGCTGATAGCGAACCATGCGGTGCAAGATATCCTGGCGAAGCTCCACACCGAAAACGGTGGGGTTCAACTCAACCGAGCCGGCTTCTTTGTTATCAATGGTTTTTACAACGAGTTTCATTGTGCATCACCTTCCTGTGCTGGAGCATCCGCTTCAACACTTTGTTCTTGTGGAGCCGCCTCCGCTTGCGCAGATGCGGAACCTTTTAATGCTGCGGGTTTTGGCGCATCTTTATGGGCTGGCTTTTTCACAGCATCAACAATCGTCACATAAGATGTTGCGGTTCCGGGTACGGAGCCTTCAACCAAAATCAAATCTTTATCTGGGTAAACAGCAACAATTTTCAAATTCTGAGTTGTCACAGTTTCCGCACCCAAATGACCGGCCATTTTCTTGTTCTTGAAAACTTTACCAGGATCTTGACGCTGACCCGTTGAACCGTGGGAGCGGTGCGACACCGACACACCGTGGGTTGCACGCAAACCACCGAAATTCCAACGCTTCATCGCACCGGCGAAGCCTTTACCGGTTGTTGTGCCGCGAATATCAACCAATTGGCCGGGAACAAAATGTTCCACCGACAAGGTTGCACCCACATCAATGAGATTTTCAGGGGTGACACGAAACTCAACCAATTTTTTCTTTGGCTCAACTTTTGCTTTTGCGAAAACGCCGCGCATCGCTTTTGACACGCGCGAAACTTTCGCCTGGCCAACACCAAGCTGAACAGCCGTGTAGCCGTCTTTATCTTGGGTGCGCTGCGCCACAACTTGGCATTCTTCCACTTTCAACACAGTGACAGGAACGTGACGACCATCCGCATCAAAAATGCGTGTCATACCTTCCTTACGTGCAATTAAACCTGTTCTCATTGTCAATCTCCTTACGCAGCCTGACCGATCTTGATTTCAACATCGACACCGGCGGCCAAGTCTAACTTCATCAACGCATCCACAGTTTGCGGTGTTGGGTCAACAATATCCAACACGCGCTTGTGGGTGCGCATTTCAAACTGTTCCATCGATTTTTTATCGATGTGCGGGGAACGCAACACGGTAAAGCGCTCTTTGCGGGTTGGCAATGGCACAGGCCCGCGCACGCGCGCACCGGTACGTTTTGCCGTTGATACGATCTCAGCCGTGGATTGATCCAACACGCGGTGATCAAAGGCCCGAAGGCGGATACGAATGGTTTGTGTGTCCATAATTTCTTCCTCTTAAGCCGCTAATTTCTTTTTGACTTCTTCAACAATGTTCGGTGGAACCGGCTCATAATGATCGAACAACATCGTATATTGTGCGCGACCTTGTGACATCGAGCGCAAATTGTTGATGTAACCGAACATGTTTGACAAAGGCACCATCGCCGTAATTACTTTTGCGTTTCCGCGATCATCCATGGAGTTGATTTGACCACGACGGGAATTCAAATCACCGATGATATCGCCCATGTAATCTTCAGGTGTAACAACTTCCACCTTCATCACAGGCTCAAGTAATTGAGGACCCGCTTTTTGCATCCCTTCTTTGAAGGCAGCACGTGCCGCAATTTCGAACGCGAGTGCAGACGAGTCAACATCGTGGTAAGCCCCATCCGTCAAGCGCACTTTGAAATCAACGACCGGGAAGCCCGCGATGATACCAGTTTCTTGTGCATTTCTGAGACCCTTTTCAACGCCGGGAATATACTCTTTTGGAACAGCTCCACCCACGATTTCCGATTTAAATTCATAACCCAAACCAGGCTCTTGGGGTTCAAACACCAAGTTAATGCGCGCATACTGACCCGATCCACCCGATTGTTTTTTGTGGGTATAATCAACTTCAGCCAAGCGTGTAATGGTTTCGCGATATGCCACTTGCGGTGCACCGATATTCGCCTCAACCTTAAATTCACGCTTCATACGATCAACAATAATTTCAAGGTGCAATTCACCCATTCCCTTGATGATCGTTTGACCAGATTCGTGATCAACCGACACGCGGAAAGATGGATCTTCAGACGCAAGACGTTGCAACGCTTGTGACATTTTTTCTTGGTCAGCTTTTGTTTTCGGCTCAACCGCGATCTCAATAACAGGCTCAGGAAACTCCATACGCTCCAAAACGATTGGCTTTGCCGAGTCGCACAATGTATCGCCGGTGGTGGTATCTTTCAAACCAACCAAAGCCACGATATCACCCGCATAGGCTTCTTTGATTTCTTCACGGTTATTGGAGTGCATGAGCAACATACGGCCAATACGCTCTTTTTTATCTTTGACGGTGTTCACAACGTAAGATCCCGCATCCAACTTACCGGAGTAAATCCGTGCGAATGTCAAAGATCCCACGAAAGGATCGTTCATGATTTTGAAAGCAAGCGCGGAGAAAGGCGCATCATCCGCAGCCGGACGTGTATCTTCTTCATCGCTGTCAACTTTTTTGCCTTTAACATTGCCGACATCCAACGGGCCCGGCAAGAAATCAACAACCGCATCCAACAACGTCTGAACGCCTTTGTTCTTAAACGCGGAACCGGTCAGCATCGGGACGAAAGATGAATTCAATGTTCCCTTACGGATACATTTTTTCAAGGTTGCGATATCAACCTCTTTACCTTCCAAATAAGCTTCCATGGCGTCGTCATCTTGCTCAACAGCCATTTCAACCATTTTCATGCGGTATTCTTTTGCTTTCTCAAGCAAATCAGCCGGAATATCGGTTTCTTTGAAAGTTGCACCGAGATTGTCTGAATCCCAAATGATCGCCTTCATCTTGAGCAAATCAACCACGCCAACGAAATCAGATTCCGCACCGATAGGAAGATTTAACACAAGCGGGTTTGCACCAAGGCGTGTTTTAATATCAGAGACGCAACGATAAAAATCGGCGCCGATTTTGTCCATTTTGTTCGCGAAAACAATACGCGGAACTTTATATTTATCACCTTGACGCCATACGGTTTCCGTTTGCGGCTCAACCCCTTGGTTTCCGTCAAGCAAACACACCGCACCATCAAGAACGCGCAACGAGCGCTCAACTTCAATTGTAAAGTCAACGTGGCCAGGTGTATCAATGCTGTTCAGGCGCATTTTTTGACCTGGATTTGTGCCATGCTCAGGCCCCGTCCAAAAACAGGTGGTCGCCGCAGAGGTAATGGTAATTCCGCGCTCTTGCTCTTGCTCCATCCAATCCATGGTCGCCGCACCGTCATGCACCTCACCAATTTTGTGAGACTTACCGGTGTAATATAAAATGCGTTCCGTACATGTGGTTTTTCCGGCGTCAATATGCGCCATGATTCCAAAGTTACGGTAGTTTGCTAAAGGATATTCGCGTGCCATGTTTTAAATCCTGATCAAAATCCTGTTATATCGCCTGATTACCAACGGAAATGTGCAAAAGCACGGTTTGCTTCCGCCATTTTGTGTGTGTCATCACGTTTTTTAATTGCTGTACCACGGCCGTTTGTTGCGTCCAAAATCTCAGCCGCCAAACGCTCTTCCATTGTGCGCTCGCCGCGCTTACGGGCCGCATCACGCAACCAACGCATCGCCAACGCATAACCACGATCAACACGTACTTCCACCGGAACTTGGTATGTCGCACCACCAACGCGGCGTGAACGCACTTCGATATCCGGCTTTACTTTATTCAAGACAAAAATCAAAACAGCCAAGCCTTTATTGATTTTTGACAGGTCTGGGTTGAGATCGAGGTCATTCGAAACTTTGTTTGAGATAATATCAATCGCACCATATGCGATTTTTTCAGCGGCCGATTTTTTACCGCGCGTCATCAACACGTTGATGAATTTTGACAACTGAACGTTCCCGAATTTCGGATCGGGAAGAATTTCGCGTTTTTCTGCACTATGACGACGTGACATGGTTCACCCTTCCCTTATTTCGGCTTCTTCGCGCCATAGACGGAACGCGACTGTTTACGATCTTTAACCCCTTGCGTATCAAGAGCACCACGCACGATACGGTAACGTACCCCTGGTAAGTCCTTGACCCGTCCGCCGTGTACCAACACAACAGAGTGTTCTTGAAGATTGTGGCCTTCACCACGAATGTAACAAATAACTTCGATCCCTGTGGTCAAGCGGACCTTGGCAACCTTCCGCAACGCCGAGTTCGGCTTTTTCGGTGTGGTTGTGTACACACGTGTACAAACGCCACGCACTTGTGGGTTTTGTTTCAACGCCCGGTTTTTCTTACGGACGGACTGTTTTTCCCGCGGCTTGCGGATAAGCTGTTGAATCGTTGGCATGCGCTGTATTGCCCTTTAATCCTTAAAAAGTTCAAAATGTTGTGGATGAGTGGCGTGATAACGCGGCAGAAGGGCTCGAGTCAAGCATTTAATGGCTTGCAGGCACCTTTTGATGTTTTATCACGGATATCCCCGAGGAGATTTTTAGAGTTGCGTCTAGTCGTTACAAAATCAACTTTTTCTTTGATAATCAAATACTTAAGTCTTATCTTGATAACGGCCTACGGCCAACTCATCCAAACAAGTGGGCGGACTATGACGTTTTGTGCCTAAGATGTCAACGAATTTTTTACGAATTTTCTGATTCTTTTTTGAATTATCTTTAAATTAAAAAAGCCCGCATAAAAGCGGGCTTTATCAAAAACGCGTCAAAAAAGATCGTGTATTATTTTTTATCAAGCGTAAGAAGAGCCAGTGTTACATTGGCATAAGCATTAGCAATCGCAACTTTATGGGGCGACTCTACATAATTTTCTTTGCCCTTCCATTGTTGTTGCAAGAAGTTGCGCATTTCTTCCAAAGTTTGTCTGCTTTGCGCATCCACACCTTCGGTGCGCCATTGATCAATTTTTGAGGCCATAATGTCAAACTCCCTGACTTGAGATATGCTTTTCTTCGATTGGCAAATTAAGAGCATGTTAAAAATATGTCAATAAAAAACCCGCCTTTTGAGACGGGTTTTTGAAATTCTTTAATGAGCCAAAACTTAAGCCGTTTTTTGCTCCAGCATAACCGGCTCTTCTGCCGCCGCTTCCAAATCGGCTTGGGCTTGCTGTTGGGCAGCCAAAGCCAGTTTGTCACGACCCGCGGCCACGCGTTTCAGCTGGTTCACATAAGCACCGGTTCCGGCAGGAATCAAACGTCCCACGATCACGTTTTCTTTGAGACCATAAAGCGCATCCGTTTTACCTTGGGTTGCAGCTTCGGTTAAGACACGTGTTGTCTCTTGGAACGATGCCGCCGAGATAAAGGAACGCGTTTGAAGCGATGCCTTGGTGATCCCTTGCAAGATCGGTTTCGCAACAGCTGGGCGTTTGCCTTCGGCGAGCATTTTTTGACGCTCCGCCTCAAACTCATCCCGCTCAACATGCTCACCGACAAGATAGGTGGTGTCGCCAACTTCGAGCACTTCAACTTTTTGCAACATCTGGCGTACAAGCACCTCGATATGCTTGTCGTTGATTTTCACCCCTTGCAGACGATAAACATCCTGGATTTCATTGATAAGGTAATCGGCCAACGCCTCAACACCCATCACGTCCAAGATATCATGCGGCACCATCGCACCATCCAACAACGCATCACCTTTTCGGACATAATCGCCTTCGGTGACGGCCAAGTGGCGGCCTTTGGGAATGAGATATTCACGCGGCTCTTGATCTTTCGCAATCGGCTTGACAACCAAACGACGCTTGGCTTTGTAATCCTTGCCAAACTCCACCTGACCTTCGATTTCCGAGATAATCGCGGCATCTTTCGGGCGGCGCGCTTCGAACAATTCCGCAACCCGTGGAAGACCCCCGGTAATGTCGCGGGTTTTTGATGTCTCGCGCGGAATACGACCGATAATGTCACCCGCCTTTACCTCTTGGCCATTTTCAACCGACAAAATGGTATCAACGGAGAGGTAATAATTCGCAGGCAAGCCATTTGGCAAATTGATCACATTGCCTTTTTTATCGAGCAACGAAATACGCGGTTTCAAATCGCCACCCTTTGGCTGTGATCGCCAATCAATGACAACTTTTGAAGAAATACCGGTTGCTTCGTCCATCTTCTCCGAGATCGACACACCTTCAACGAGGTCAAAGTAATGTGCCACACCGTCTTTTTCGGTGATGATCGGCAAGGTGAACGGGTCCCATTCGGCCATTTTTGTGCCCGGTGTGACTTTTGCCCCATTTTCAATGAGCAAGCGCGAGCCGTATGGCAAACGGTGAATGGCTTTCTCCGCACCTTTGGCATCTTTCAAAACGATCTCGGTGTTACGACCCATGACGATATTAATACCGGATGAGTTTTTCACCACGTTATGATGACGGATCTCAACGGCGGCATTAATGGTTGCCTCAACGGAAGATTTTTCCGCGCCACGTTGCGCCGCACCCCCGATGTGGAAGGTACGCATGGTAAGCTGTGTTCCCGGTTCACCGATCGATTGCGCCGCCATAACGCCAACGGCCTCACCCATATTCACAGGTGTTCCGCGTGCAAGGTCACGTCCGTAACATTTCGCACACACACCGACCGGCATTTCACAGGTGAGAACCGAACGAACTTGAACAGCATCAATTCCAGCAGTTTCAATTTCTTCCGCCAAAACTTCGTCGATCAAATCATTGCGGGAGCAAATTTTCTTGCCCGTCAATGGGTGCATGATGTCAACAGCCGCCGAGCGTCCCAAAATGCGTTCCGCCAAGGAGACAACGATATCAGCCCCGGCCATAACGGCGCGGATGGTGATGAATTTTTCGGTACCGCAATCATCGCCCAAAATAACCGCATCCTGTGCCACATCCACCAAACGGCGGGTGAGGTAACCGGAGTTAGCAGTTTTAAGCGCGGTATCGGCCAAACCTTTTCGTGCACCGTGGGTTGAGTTAAAATATTCAAGAACCGACAAACCTTCTTTGAAGTTGGAGATAATCGGTGTCTCGATAATTTCGCCCGATGGTTTCGCCATCAAACCACGCATACCCGCAAGCTGACGAATCTGAGCCGCGGAACCCCGTGCACCCGAATGCGCCATCATGTAAACGGCGTTCAAGTTACCGGAAGTGACGTTGGAAATTCCCTTCATCATCGCATCGGCAACATCGTCGGTACAACGTGACCAGATATCAACGACCTTGTTATATTTCTCACCTTTGGTGATCAAACCGTCTTGATATTGCTGTTCATATTCTTTGACTTTGCCTTCGGCTTCGGCGACCAATTTTTCTTTGGCTTGTGGGATGATCAAATCATCTTTGCCAAAGGAAATTCCCGCGATACACGCATATTTGAAACCGAGTTTCATCATGCGGTCACAGAAAATCACCGACTCTTTTTGACCGCAATGACGATATACCGTGTCAATCAGGTTCGAGATTTCTTTTTTCGTGAGCGGGGTGTTCAAAATCGACACCGGCACGTTCGGGTGACGCGGCAATAAATCCGCCATCAACATACGACCCGGCGTTGTATCAATCACCTTGGTAATGGGGTTATTGTCCGCATCCACCGTTTTGTAACGGCATTTGATACGGGTATGCAACGTGACCGTTTTTGTCTCAAGCGCATATTGAATTTCGCCCATGTCGCGGAAGATCATGCCTTCACCCGGTTGGCCATCAAGGGCAAGCGAGAGATAGTATAATCCCAAAACAATATCTTGAGTCGGCACGATAATCGGCTTTCCGTTTGCGGGCGACAAGATGTTGTTGGTCGACATCATCAACACGCGCGATTCCAATTGCGCTTCGATCGATAACGGTACGTGAACGGCCATCTGATCCCCGTCAAAGTCCGCGTTAAAGGCGGTACAGACAAGCGGGTGAAGCTGGATCGCTTTTCCTTCGATAAGCACAGGTTCAAACGCCTGAATGCCCAAACGGTGCAAGGTTGGTGCACGGTTGAGCAATACGGGATGCTCGCGGATAACTTCTTCCAAAATATCCCATACTTCGGGGCGTTCGCGCTCCACCATTTTCTTGGCGGCCTTGACGGTTGTCGCCAAACCATAAAGTTCAAGCTTGTGATAAATGAACGGCTTGAATAACTCCAACGCCATTTTCTTAGGCAAACCACATTGGTGCAATTTCAATTCCGGGCCCACCACGATAACGGAACGACCGGAATAATCGACACGCTTTCCGAGTAAGTTTTGACGGAAACGACCTTGTTTCCCTTTGAGCATGTCGGAGAGGGATTTGAGCGGGCGTTTATTCGCACCCGTAATCACACGACCGCGGCGACCGTTGTCAAACAACGCATCGACCGATTCTTGCAACATACGCTTTTCGTTACGTACGATAATGTCAGGTGCGCGCAATTCAATCAAACGCTTCAAACGGTTGTTACGGTTGATGACACGGCGATACAAATCGTTCAAATCGGATGTCGCGAAACGACCACCATCCAGCGGCACCAATGGGCGCAGCTCAGGCGGTAATACCGGGACAACATCCAAAATCATCCACTCAGGGCGTGTGCCAGAGGTGATGAAGCTATCGATCAATTTCAAACGCTTGACGAGTTTTTTACGCTTGGTCTCAGAGGATGTATCGCGCAAATCTTCTTCGCATTTTTTCTTTTCATCTTCGAGATTGATTTTGGAGAGCATCTCCTTCATCGCCTCGGCACCGATGGCGGCGCGGAAATTTTCCTCACCGAACTCATCTTGTGCGTTCATAAACTCTTCTTCCGACAATAATTGCATCGGCTTGAGGGATGTCAATCCCGGATCCATGACGATATAATTTTCAAAGTATAAGACGCGTTCCAGATCTTTCAGCGTCATATCCATCATCAAACCAATGCGCGACGGCAATGACTTCAAAAACCAAATATGCGCCACAGGGGACGCCAATTGAATGTGCCCCATGCGTTCGCGGCGCACTTTTGTCAATGTGACTTCAACGCCACATTTTTCGCAAATAATGCCTTTATACTTCATGCGCTTATATTTGCCGCACAAGCATTCATAATCCTTGATCGGGCCAAAAATACGCGCACAGAAGAGACCATCACGCTCGGGCTTGAATGTCCGGTAATTGATGGTTTCAGGCTTTTTCACCTCACCGTAAGACCAGGACAAAATTTGTTCCGGTGACGCAATCGCAATGCGGATCGCATCAAAGCTTTGGGGGCCTGTGGGCTGTCCAAAAAGATTCATCAGTTCGTTCATGTTTATCTTCCTTTATAATCTTTTGCTGTCTCGGCTTACTCTTCCGAATTTTTCATTTCAACATTGAGACCCAAAGCTTTTAATTCTTTGGTCAAAACGTTGAACGATTCCGGCACACCGATTTCGAAATTATCTTCACCACGGACAATGGCTTCGTACACTTTCGCACGTCCCGCCACGTCGTCCGACTTGATGGTGAGCAATTCTTGCAATGTGTAAGCCGCGCCATAAGCTTGCAACGCCCAGACCTCCATTTCCCCGAAACGCTGACCACCGAATTGGGCTTTACCACCCAAAGGTTGTTGCGTGACGAGCGAGTAAGGCCCAATAGAACGTGCGTGAATTTTATCATCCACCAAGTGGTGAAGTTTCAGCATGTACATATAACCCACGGTCACATTGCGGTGGAACGCTTCACCCGTGCGCCCGTCAATCAAGCGCACCTGGCCGGAGCGATGAAGCCCCGCATGTTCCAGCAATTTGGTGATATCGGGTTCTTCCGCACCGTCAAACACGGGGGTTGCCATCGGCACACCGCCGCGCAAATTGTTCGACATCTCAAGCACCTGAACATCATCAAGAAGCGAGACTTTTTCATCAAATTCTTTGTCGCCATAAACATCTTTCAGTTTGGTTTTCAAAGATTTGAGCTCAACCCCGTTCGGGTTTTTGCGATCTTGGAAATGGTCGATCAATTCACCGATTTGTTTACCAAGTGACGCCGACGCCCAACCCAAATGTGTTTCCAAAATTTGCCCCACATTCATACGGGAAGGAACACCAAGCGGGTTCAACACGAGGTCAACAGGTGTGCCGTCTTCCAAATACGGCATGTCTTCGGCCGGCATGATTTTTGACACCACACCTTTGTTACCGTGACGTCCCGCCATTTTGTCACCCGGCTGCATTTTGCGTTTAATGGCCACGAAAACTTTGACCATTTTCATCACACCGGGAGGCAATTCATCCCCGCGCTGTAATTTTTCAACTTTTGATTCAAAACGCGCTTTCAGGTTATCAACCGCATCATCGAATGTTTTTCCAACGGCTTCGATTTCAGCCATCGTTTTTTCATTCTCGATACCAATCTGACGCCACAAGCCGCGTTTTTCGATACCGTCCAACATTTCGGTGGTGATTTTGTCGCCTTTGGCAACGCCCGAAACGCCCTTTGGAACCGCTCCAACTTTTTGACCAATCAATAATTCTTTCAAACGGCTGTAGAAACCATCTTCCAAAATTTTACGCTCGTCATCGCGGTCTTTTGCAAGACGCTCAATTTCCTCGCGCTCAATGGTAAGGGCGCGAGAATCTTTGTCGATACCGCGGCGGTTAAACACGCGCACTTCGACAACCGTTCCGGCCGTTCCAGGCGGCAAGCGCAAGGATGAATCTTTCACATCCGCAGCCTTCTCACCGAAAATTGCGCGCAGCAATTTTTCTTCCGGTGTCATCGGGCTTTCGCCTTTTGGCGTGACTTTACCGACCAAGATATCACCCGGGCCAACTTCGGCACCGATGTGCACAATCCCGGATTCATCGAGGTGTTTGAGTGCTTCTTCACCAACGTTTGGAATATCGCGTGTGATTTCCTCAGGTCCCAATTTCGTATCCCGCGCCATCACCTCAAACTCTTCGAGGTGGATCGAGGTAAACACGTCATCGGCGACAATTTTCTCGGAGATCAAAATTGAGTCCTCAAAATTGTAACCGTTCCACGGCATGAACGCGACAAGCACGTTACGACCCAATGCCAATTCACCCAATTCTGTGGATGGGCCATCGGCAATGATATCGCCCGCACGCAACACATCACCCACTTTCACAAGCGGTTTTTGGTTGATGCATGTGCTTTGGTTGGAGCGTTGGAATTTCATCATCTTATAAATGTCAACCACAGCCTCGGAGGTGTTTAATTCTTCCGTCGCACGAATAACAATACGGTTGGCATCCACCTCAACGACAACACCCGCACGGCGCGCCGCAACGGCCGCACCGGAATCACGAGCCACGGTCAATTCCATGCCTGTGCCAACAAGTGGCGCATCGGAGCGAAGAAGTGGCACGGCTTGACGCTGCATATTCGAACCCATCAAGGCGCGGTTCGCATCATCATTCTCAAGAAACGGAATAAGTGCCGCCGCAACGGACACAATCTGCTTGGGCGAGACGTCGATAAATTCAATCGCAGCCGGTTGTGACATCAAGTTTTCACCAGCGTTACGGCACGAAACCAAATCGTCAACAAATTTACCGGATTTATCGAGCGGTGTGTTCGCCTGAGCAATCGTGTATTTTGCTTCTTCCATCGCGGACATATAGACAACTTCGTCCGTCACCTTGCCGTCTTTGACGCGGCGATACGGGCTCTCGATGAAGCCATATTGATTCACGCGCGCGAAAGTGGCGAGTGAGTTAATAAGACCGATGTTCGGGCCTTCCGGTGTTTCAATCGGGCAAATGCGTCCGTAATGGGTTGGGTGCACGTCACGCACTTCAAAGCCCGCGCGTTCACGTGTCAAACCACCGGGGCCAAGCGCCGATAAACGGCGTTTGTGGGTGATCTCAGACAATGGGTTTGTCTGATCCATAAATTGTGAAAGTTGTGATGAGCCGAAAAATTCGCGCACCGCTGCTTGAGCGGGTTTGGAATTGATCAAATCATGCGGCATATAGGTGTCGATATCGACCGACGACATACGTTCACGGATCGCGCGCTCCATCCGGGTCAGGCCCAAACGAATTTGGTTTTCCATCAACTCCCCAACCGAACGCACGCGACGATTGCCAAGGTTGTCGATGTCATCCACTTCGCCACGCCCATCTTTCAAATCGTGCAAATAACGCAAGATGGCGAGAATATCTTCTTTGGTCAAAACGCGCAGTTGATCGGATGCTTTCAGATCCAAACGTACATTCATTTTTACGCGTCCCACGGCCGATAAATCATAACGCTCAGGATCAAAGAAGAGGGAATGGAACAACGCTTCGGCCGATTCAACCGTTGGCGGCTCGCCTGGGCGCATAACGCGGTAAATATCGATCAACGCTTCTTCGCGCGTGTCACATTTATCAGCCAATAAAGTATTGCGCACATAAGGCCCGATATTGAGGTGGTCAATTGCCAAGACAGGCAGCTCATTCAAGCCTGCACTCAAGCATTTTTTCAGATCTTCTTTGGTCAATTCATGCCCAGCTTCAAAAAGAACCAGACCTGTTTTTTGATCCAAAACGTCAGTTGCCAGATAAGATCCGATCAATTCTTCTTCTTGAACAAGAATTTCTTTCAAACCGTCTTCGGCAAATTTACGTGCCAAACGCGGCGTCACTTTTGTGCCCGCATCGGCAATCACTTTTCCGTTCTTTGCATCAACCAAATCATAGGCCAATTTCATGCCACGCATGCGCTCCGCTTCAAAATTGGTGCGGAAACCTTTTTTATCTTGCTTGTAAAGAATGCGGTTGTAGAAAATGCCCAAAATTTCTTCATTGCTCATCCCTTGGATCAACAACGAATCAATTGGCTTGTCTTTCTTTTGGCATTCCAAAATATATTTTTCCGACTCAGCCGAATAGAGCGAGCGCAAGAACGTCGTCACCGGCAATTTACGGCGACGGTCAATACGCACGTTCAAAATATCTTTCGCATCAAATTCGAAATCCAACCATGACCCGCGATAAGGAATAATGCGCGCAGCAAATAAATATTTACCCGACGCATGTGATTTTCCACCATCATGATCAAAGAACACACCGGGTGAGCGGTGCATTTGCGAGACGATCACGCGCTCGGTGCCGTTCACAATAAACGTGCCGTTTTCGGTCATAAGCGGCATATCAACCAAATAAACATCTTGTTCTTTGATATCGCGGATGGAACGCAAACCTGTTTCTTCATCCACGTCAAATACCGACAAACGTAACGTCACGCGCAACGGCGCGGCATAGGTCATACCGCGTTGACGGCATTCATCCGTATCGTATTTTGGTTGCTCGAGTTCATAGCGCACGAAATCAATTTCGGCTTTGTCGGCGAAATCTTTGATCGGGAAAACGGATGACAAGACTTCTTGAAGACCGCGCATCTCGCGTGCATCTGCGTCCACATGCATTTGCAAGAATTGTTCATACGAATCTTTTTGCACTTCAATAAGGTTCGGCATTTGCGCCACTTCGCGAATTTTGCCAAAGCTTCTGCGGATGCGTTTACGCCCGGTGAAACTGTTGACAATTTCTTCCGCAGTGAAGGGAGAGTTTTTGCGCGAGACGGTCAAAGATTTTTTTGCAGCCATGGTCATGCCTTTGCAGTGTTACATGCGAGTTAAAAACAAAAATGTCGTGACGAGAATCTGATATGACCTCTCGTTGCCGAAAAAACATTCCGCGGATAAGAATGTTTTACGTGGCAACTATCCTTGGTCAAAACAGACATCGGGGATGTGTCCGCATCAATAATGGGTGTTATCTAACGGCTTTGTGCGGCAATGTCGAGAAAAAAATATAATTTTTTATTGCCATATTGCCCTCAAAGGTTACGGACACAATCCCCATTGCTCTCTCATAGTAAGTGTCATAGCCTTATGAAATTCAAGGGAGCTATTCATGAAAATCAAAGACCGCCGCGAATTTAAAAATAAATCCCCCGTTCTGACCTTCACCGCGCAAGATAAAGTCATAGATGCCGTCAAGGTGATGTCAGAGAAAAACTACGGCGCAAGTGTTATTGTTGATCAAGACAACAAACCGGTCGGCATTGTAACAGAACGCGACTTTATGCGCCGCTTATTAGCAAAAGGGCTTGATCCCAATACAACGCCGATCTCAGACATTATGACCAAAGACCTCAAGCTTGCCCATGTGGAAGACGACGTGGTTGACTGGCTTCGTATTATGTCCAATGAACGGTTTCGTCACCTGCCCATCATTGATAACCAAGGCCGGCTGTTGAACCTGATGTCACAGGGGGATTTTGTTTCTTACACCTGGCCGCAATTGTTGAACCAGGTCAAAGAGGCCGCGGTGAAAAGTTTTATGGAGCGGTTTCACGTGCATATGATTTTGGGCGGGATGATGATTTACACCATCATCACCCTGATCATTTTGCGCAGCATGTCCTAAGCCGTAACCAAATCGCGGTGGTGTTCGATGAGGTAATGCAAAATGGCATCCTGGCGCGAACGCGTGTCGGCGGAGCGCACTTTGCTTAACGATACATGTTGATATTCCCCAAACACGCC
>JAIXWE010000052.1 GCA_027482195.1 Alphaproteobacteria bacterium
ACAAACATTTGACCGAAATGCGGCGTGTAACTATACCGCACGGTGACAATCACCATGCCTTCGCCTTCCTCGGATAATCCATCAATGCTTTGAATGGCCGCTTGATTGGGGGCCATGCCTTCGGTGTGCCGCCATAAAATTTCCGGGCGGCGCAACGCGTCAAAACGAATACTGGCGACATCAATTCCGAAATTGCTGATTTGATAAGGCTCATACGCAAGGCGCGCGCCGTCAATCGCCTCATTCAAAGATCCTGTATTGGTGGTGGCGTTACGTGCGATCAAATCGGCGGCCACTTGTGATGAGGTAATTGTTTTTTGATTAAGAACAATCACATTCCCCACATCATAAACCCCCATCAAGGTGGTAATCAGCACGGGGAACAACATCACCGCTTCCATCAACGCTGTGCCCGAGGTGTCACGTCCCCAATTTTTCAATCCATGGACAACATAAAACCAATCAATCACTAACATCACATCCTCTTAAAATTCATAAGGCTCGGTTTGCAATACAACTGTTGCCATCATCAAGCGGGAATTATTCGACGCATCGGATAAAACTTCCCCCAACATCGGGGTCATAAATTGATACCGATACGCGGTGCGGATCAAAACAGTGGTGTTCACCCCACCCGCATCAAAACCTTGGGGTTGCAAATCTCCGTCATCATTAAAATTAGGCGGGAAATTTGCAAAACTGTCAAAATCCGGAATGGCAATCACTTCATATTGAAGACGGTTACAGCGAATAAGCGCCGAGGCTGAGCTGCATAACACATCGCGAAATGTGGTCTCAGGATCGGCGGATGTTTGTGCCTGGCCCGTGCGAATAAGACGCGCCGCATCATTGGTCGCGCCATTTAAAACTGACGCCGCACCAAACATGAGTGAGATCTCAATAATACCAATAAGAATATATGTGAACGGCACCGCGACCAGTGAGAATTCCACAGCCGTCGAAGCCGTGTCATTGCGTGCCCATTCTTTTACCCAACCAACAATATGTCGCATTTATCTCGTCTTTGATCTAAATGTCAGGCATAAAAAAACATGCGCAAAACGCATGTCCTGACCCACCTTTAACCATAGATGATTTTGTTTTCTATTTATTTAACAATGCAAACAATTTTATGTTTTCGTTGCATCCGTCTTGGGCGCATCAATCGGAAATCCGTTTTGATCAAGTGGCAAATCCCCCGTCACTTCCGGCCCGAAACGGCGCACCAAATCTTCTTGTGCTTTGCGAATGGCGTCCATACGTGATTTTGCGCGCTGAACCATCGCGGCGGCTGTGAGGTGAATAACGCCCCATTCCACAATATATCCCAAGCACGCCGCGCCATACATCACCACAATCACCGACGGGTTCGAGATAATATCAATCGCGTTCTCAACCTTGTGCCCTTTTTCAACCATCTCAAACCAAAAAGGGAAAACACCGGCAAAATTCATGAACCCAACGGTAAGAACTTTTGTTTTTTCTTTGGAACGATCGACAAAACGCGCAACCAAGGTTGGCAACATACCAATCACCAACATCACTGTTGTGGCTTGAATCACAAAGGCAACAACGGAAAAAACAACTAACAATAAACTATACTGGCCCGATCTTTTCTTGGCAGGCTTGCCCTTGGTGACAGATGGTTTTTTATCGGACTTTGCCATTAAAACCCTCCCCCTTGCGCAAAATGCACGACCATGAATAATAAAATCGCAACCGCCGAAAGAACGCCTGAGACAATCGCCGCCGTGTGCCGCCCGGCCGCAAATCCAAATTCCGGATTATGCGCAAGATCATGTTCAAGCCGTGCATGTTCTTGTTTATAAGCGGTGTAATCACGCATCGCTTGGCGGAACATGCGGAAATCTTCTTGATTCTGGTTGATATTGTCAAACAATGCCGAAAGCTTTTGCAAATCGCCCTTGCTTTTCACTTTTTGAACTTGGGTGCGAATTTTTTGGCGCACGTCCCGATCATGAAAACGATTAATCAACGGATCTAAAATTCCCGCCAACCATTCACACACGCCCGGCATCTCTTTCATTTTGGCGCGTGATTGAATTAAGGCCAAAACACGCAACGTGCCCAAAATTTGCCGGTGTTTCTCGTCGGAACTTAAATCCGGAATGTAAGGATCAATGACGGAACGATCACGCACCGATAAAAATGCGACAATGTGACGGTCGAAAAATTGTTCGGGGCGATTGGGTTGCCCGGCCATGACCTCAAACGCTTCCAATAATTCTTCGGGTGTACGCACATAAAGATGTGCCAACTTCTCCGACAAACATGGAGCGTCGGGATTGAGAAAATAAACACAGCGCTCAAGACCATATCCCATCAAACTTTGCCGCAAAAATGCACGGCATGTGTCGAAACGTGTGACCAAATCACCAATATCCACGGCCATATTATCGACCGTGTTAATCCAAAACAAAACCATGTTATTTTGAATGATCTCGGCAAACGGATTGACATCGCGCTTGGTGATGATCGCTTCTGTTAAGACCCGGCCAAATGAATCCGGAATCATTTTAAGGCCGCGATACATAAGCGGCATGTTCGGCGAAAGGGCAATGGCCAAAAATGCCGCTAAACGATCCGGGTGAAACCCGCCTGTGCCGCCTTCTGTCGCTTTTGCAATCGCTTCATCGGCGCGCTCTTCGGTGGGCTTATCTTGCACGGAGCGATTCAGCCATAATTTCAGTTGCCCGGAATCAACCAATTGCAATGTTGCCAAAGGATGATCGGAAAGTATCGTGGCCAAGGATTGCGGACGCAAATATTTTTCGCCATGAAAATCAAGAGGGCGTGATGCTTTGGTCCGTTGCGGCAATCCCTGTTTCGGGTTGACGCGCCGCCCTTCGACCCATGTCATGACATCGTCAATTGTCCAGCGTGCGCGTACATCATCGGTCAATAATCCGCGCAATAATTCCAACACCGAACCGACCACGCGTTCTTTTCCAAGAATGGCGGCATAGGATCCTTGGTCAATCCGTGTTTGTAAAATTTCTTGCTCCGACATGCCTTCCAACGGGTCATGATGGCGCATCATCACCGCCAATGTGACGCCAAAGGCGAACATATCTGTTTCATAACTGGCTTGGCCACGCCCCAAAGGTTGCGCGACACTGCGTTCAATTGTCTCGTAAATCGATGAGTTTAACGCACCATGAGGGGATGATAAACATTCCCCCAACATAATTTTGTCAAAATCTTTGCCATTGCCCATGAAAATATTTGTGGCGCGAATATGCCCATGAACAAAATCATGATCGCGCATTTCTTTGAAAATAGGCGCAAGTTTGCGCACGATAATATTGGCGATGATGTCGTTTTTAATTCCCATCGCCGTAAAATTTTGTGGTGTTGCTAAAGGCTCACCGACATTATTCTCATAAATGAAAACGTAACGTTGAACCCCGGCGGGGGTCCAGGTGACAACACCCGATGCCAAAAGGCGCGGCAACCCCATGCTGGCCACCGCCACATATTTTTGCGCGAGTGAGATTTGCGGTTGAAGATGTTTTTCGCACAACATCGCAAAGGCCTCGACACCGGTCTTTGTCCGTGCGGCATAGGCCTTGATGGGGCCTTGATCAAGATGGGGAAGCCGTTCAGATGGAAAAATTTCAACCTCACCCTTCAACCAAGCGGACACACCCCGCGAAGATGCGGATGGTGCGGCTTGATCATCAGATGGTTTCGCGGCTTGTGGGTCGGTCATGAATAAAAAGGCGTGAAGGTGGGACGCAATGCGCGTGATAAATCACATTGCGAATCATAGCGCGAGTTTTATGATTTGTAAAATAACGAAAGCTTAATCCCGGAAAGGGTCTTCGACCAAAATCGTGTCATCCCGCTCGGGCGAGGTCGAAAGGGCGGTGATTTTACACTGCACCAATTCTTCCAACCGCTTCACATACTTGATGGCTTCAGCCGGAAGATCCGCCCAACGCCGCGCCCCGCGGGTGGACCCCTTCCAACCCGGCATGGATTCGTAAATTGGTTTTACGGCGGCTTGATGTACTTGCGATGCGGGAAGGTAATCAATGCGCGCGCCATTCAGCTCATAAGCCACACAGATTTTAATTTCATCAAACCCGTCCAACACATCAAGTTTCGTCAAGGCGATCCCATCAATGCCGCCGACTTTGGCCGCTTGACGCACTAAAACCGCATCAAACCACCCGCACCGGCGTTTGCGCCCGGTTACGGTTCCAAATTCTTTTCCTGTGCGGCCAATTGTTTCACCGACCTCATCGAATAATTCGGTGGGAAACGGCCCCGTGCCGACACGGGTTGTATAGGCTTTTGAAATTCCCAAAACAAAATTGACAGCCTTGGGTGCAATGCCGGAACCCGAAGCCGCGGCCGCAGCAATTGTGTTTGATGATGTCACAAACGGGTATGTGCCGTGATCGACATCCAACATCAATCCTTGCGCCCCTTCGAACAAAATTGTTTTCTTGGCAACACGTGCCTGATCCAAGGTGCGCCACACAACATCTTTAAAGGGAAGAATTTTATCGGCAACCGCCATGACGCGGTCATAAAGCCCGGCACTATCAATCATCTGCGCGCCCAAGCCTTTGAGCAACGCATTATGATGCACAAGCAATCTTTCCAATTTTTCTTTAACAATCTCGCCATGTTCCAAATCACACACACGCAGCGCACGCCGCGCCACTTTATCTTCATAAGCGGGGCCAATGCCGCGCCCTGTTGTACCCAATTGTGCTTTGCCGCGTGCGGCTTCCAACGCTTTGTCCAACTCTTGATGAACGGGAAGAATGAGT
>JAIXWE010000057.1 GCA_027482195.1 Alphaproteobacteria bacterium
GCCGTTCAAACGACGCGCGCAATTTTCAACCGCACGGATGAAAGTATATTTAAGAATATCTTCTTCATCCCAAGCTGTGGATTGCGCGGTTATCATCGCTTGTTTCGCCAAACGCCCGGTGACAAAAGGTGCGTCAACAAAGCGTGGGTTTTTGTAGTCTCCGTCATATCCATCATTCACGCTAACATCATGTGGGTTATAAAGCCACGATGCGGCTTCGCGTGCCGGATGACCGATAACGCCCATGGGATTCGTGAGCAAAAGACCAAGCGATTGGGTTATAACTGCGTTGTCATGATGCACATGATAATGAAGCGGGATGTGATTGTTTGGATCTTTATGCGCCAATTCATCATGCAACTGAACCGCCTTTTTAAAAGCTGCTTGCAAGTTCAGTGGAACGGCTTCCTCTTCTAACTTATCGCGTACAGATTGAAAGTATTGATCTGATGTAAGGAAATCTTCTACGTTATAGCGTGTTGGCAATATATTATGTGCCGTTGTAACTGCAAGTGCTTGAAGTCGCGTTGCCATATTATCGAAATCCTGTTGAACAAGGTCACGTATTTGCACTGATGCCCTATCGGCTTTCGACACGCGTTCGATTAAATAAGAGTGTCCATCATGGTCAAGAATCTTGGGAACAGGACCACCTTGATAGATTTTCAAAGCCGCAAGCCAAGAAATTGCCCCTGAAAATCCGGGATCTTTATAAAAAACATCGCCGCGCTCGCATGGGATGATGACCCCGCCAAATACTTTTCTGCTATTGTCAATTTGATCGCCGGTTGCGAAATTCCATGAATTTGTCATGTTTTCAGTCCTTTTACTCAATAAATAAAAAGTGTAACTCAAGATTGGTTACACTTAGAGATATTCGAAACTTCTGTCAATTAATATTTTCATAAACAATTAACAAAAAATTTCCCCCTTTATGCAAAAAAGCCTTGAATTTTTCCAAGAATCTGTATTTTAATGCCCAAGCTTGTCGCGTGGACAAGGATAAGGAACAAAACTGAATACTTAACACGCCAGCATTTCAACATTGTAAGGAAGGAACTACTACTATGAACAAAACCACTCTGACCATTATCGCTGCGGCGGTTGTTGTTGCTCTGGCTGCTTTCGGCATCATGAACAGCAATACCAACGCTCCTGAAGCAAACGGCTTGGCTCCTGCTGCTGGTGAAGCTGCTCAAACCATCACCGAAGGCGCACAAGATGCAGCTGCTGCTGCAACTGATGCTGCTCAGCAAGCTGGTGATGCTGCTGCTCAAGCAACCGAAGCTGCTGCTGAAGGCGCTGAAAAAGCTGCTGAAGCTGCAACTGAAGGCGCAGAAGCAACCATGGACGCAGCAAAAGACGCTGCTGAAAAAGCAACTGAAGCAACCGAAGCAACTGACGCTGCTAAAGAAGCAACTGATGCTGCAACCGAAGCAACCGACGCTGCTAAAGAAGAGACAAAAGCAGCTGAGTAATTTTCTCACCTGATTTTTTGATTTAAAGCACGGCCCTGTGGTATAACACGGGGCCGTTTCTTTTTAGGATAAGAAAAATGAATTTAAAAAATCGCAGAATCTTATTAATTGTTTCGGGTGGCATTGCCGCCATAAAAATTCCCGAGCTTATCCGCTTGATGAAAAAATCTGGCGCGCATGTGCGATGCATTCTCACACAAGGTGGGGCACAATTTGTAACACCGCTCAGCTTGGCCGCCTTATCTGAGAATAATGTCTATACCGATTTATGGTCGTTAAAAGATGAGACGGAAATGGGTCATATCCGTCTCTCACGCGAAGCGGATCTTATTTTAATCGCCCCCGCCACGGCGCATATCATGGCAAAGATGGCGCACGGTTTGGCGGATGATCTTGCGAGCACCACGCTTCTTGCGTCTGATAAACCGGTGATGATCGTGCCCGCCATGAATCATAAAATGTGGGAACATCCGGCGACACAACAAAACCTTGAAACCTTACGCGCACGCGGTGCGTTTATTTTGGAACCGACCATGGGTGACATGGCCTGTGGCGAGGTTGGTGTGGGTCGTATGATGGAACCGGTGGAAATTTTTGCCTCATTGGAAAATTTCTTTTCAGCTTCAAAACCATTACACGGGAAAAAAGCACTTGTCACAGCCGGCCCAACGCGTGAGCCGATTGACGCCGTCAGATATATCAGCAATGAATCTTCGGGTCGCCAAGGTTATGCGATTGCCCAAGCCTTGCGCGATGCTGGAGCGGATGTGACGCTGATCACTGGCCCGGTTGATCTTCCCGCACCGTCACATATGAATATTCTTCGCGTGACAACCGCGCGCGAAATGTATGAGGCAACACTGAATTGCTTGCCCGTTGATCTTGCCGTGTGTACCGCGGCGGTGGCTGATTGGGCGGTTGCGCACCCGTCATCATCGAAAATGAAAAAGCGCGATAATGGGTCATCCCCGAATCTGACCCTCACTGAAAATCCGGATATTTTAAAAACCCTTGGGGAACGTGAAAACCGTCCATCCTTGGTGATTGGCTTTGCCGCCGAAACCGAAAAACTGGCAGAAAATGCATTGGAAAAACTTAAGAATAAGAAATGTGATTGGATTGTAGCCAACCAAGTTGGGGATAAAGAGAATCCCATTTTTGGCGCAGAGCAAAATCAGGTTATGCTGATCACACGCACCCACAGCGAAGAATGGCCCCGTATCAGCAAACTTGCTGTTGCAACACGCTTGGTGCAGAAAATAACTGATCATTTCACAAAGGATAAAA
>JAIXWE010000036.1 GCA_027482195.1 Alphaproteobacteria bacterium
AGTGTGATGTTGTCCGATCTCCTTATTTTTCCTGTTGGAAAGATGACAAAGGAAATAACCCACGAAACTGTCGCAGAGGTTGCACATGGCGCCTGATATTGAGACAATTGAGAAAGTTCAAGGTCTTGCAAAATATGATGCGGGCTTTGTTACTGATATTGAAATGGACAAAGCGCCCAAAGGTTTATCCGAAGATATTGTGCGTTTCATTTCGGCCAAGAAAAATGAACCGGAATGGATGTTGGATTATCGCCTCAAGGCTTATCGTCATTGGTTGACGATGCCGGAGCCGGATTGGGCGAAGTTGAAAATCAAGCCAATTGATTATAACGATTCCTATTATTACGCTGCACCGAAATCGATGGCGGATAAGCCGCAATCGCTTGACGATGTTGATCCGAAATTATTAGAGACATACGCAAAGCTTGGTATTCCTTTAAAGGAGCGAGCGTTGTTGGCCGGTGTTGCGGTTGATGTCGTGTTTGACAGCGTATCGGTTGCGACAACGTTCAAGGAAAAATTAAAAGAGGTTGGCGTAATTTTCTGTTCCATCTCCGAAGCTATTCAAGAACATCCAGAATTGATCAAAAAATATCTCGGCTCGGTTGTGCCTTACACCGATAATAAACATGCATGTTTGAATGCTGCCGTCTTTACCGATGGATCGTTTGTTTATATTCCGCCAAATGTGCGTTGCCCGATGGAGTTATCAACTTACTTTCGTATCAATGAACTAAATACGGGGCAGTTTGAACGTACGTTGATTGTCGCCGATCATCATTCTTATGTGTCTTATCTCGAAGGGTGTACCGCGCCGATGCGTGATGAGAATCAATTACATGCGGCCGTGGTTGAATTGGTGGCGTTGGATCATGCGGAGATTAAATATTCCACCGTGCAAAATTGGTACCCTGGTGACGAAGAAGGACGTGGCGGCATTTATAATTTCGTCACCAAACGCGCCTTATGTGCCGGTGTTCATTCGCATGTTTCATGGACACAAGTTGAAACAGGCTCCGCAATTACTTGGAAATATCCAAGCTGTATTTTAAAAGGGGATCATTCGGTCGGCGAATTTTATTCGGTGGCAATTACCAATGGACGGCAACAAGCCGACACGGGCACAAAAATGATTCACATGGGGCGCAATACGCGCTCGCGCATTATCTCCAAAGGAATTTCGGCGGGGCGGTCTGATAATACCTACCGTGGGCTTGTTAAAATTCTCGCGGGTGCTGAAGGTGCGCGCAATTTCACACAATGTGACTCGCTTCTCATTGGCGATCAATGTGGTGCGCACACGGTGCCTTATATCGAAAGTCGCAATAACACGGCAAAATTGGAACACGAAGCGACCACCAGCAAAATCTCAGAAGATCAATTATTTTATTGCCAACAGCGCGGGTTATCGGAAGAGGCGGCGGTCGCCCTCATCGTCAATGGGTTTTGTAAAGATGTGTTGCAACATCTTCCCATGGAGTTCGCGGTTGAGGCACAAAAACTCGTCGCCATTAGTTTAGAAGGAAGTGTAGGTTGATATGATTGATATTCAAAATTTAAGCGTTGAAATTGACGGCAAACAAATTCTTGACGGGCTTAATCTTACCATTCCTGATGGCGAAGTTCATGCGATCATGGGTCCGAATGGTGCGGGGAAATCGACATTGTCTTACGTGCTTGCGGGGCGCGAAGATTATGTGGTGACAGGCGGTGACATTTTATTAAATGGCTCGTCAATTCTCGAAAAATCACCGGAAGAGCGTGCGGCCGCGGGAATTTTTTTGGCGTTTCAATATCCGGTTGAAATTCCGGGTGTGCAAATGACCAATTTTCTTAAAACATCCGTGAATGCTATTCGTAAGCAACGCGGGGAAAATGAGTTGGAAGCATTAGACTTTTTGAAGCTCATGAAATCACGACAAAAAGAATTAGGAATTGCGGATGAGATGCTCAAACGCCCTGTCAATGTTGGGTTTTCGGGCGGTGAGAAAAAGCGCAATGAAATTTTGCAAATGGCGTTGTTGGAGCCAACATTCGCGGTGTTGGATGAAACCGACTCCGGTCTTGATATTGATGCGTTAAAAATTGTGGCCGATGGTGTGAATAGTCTGCGCGCGCCAAACCGTTCTTTCTTGGTGATTACCCATTATCAACGTCTTCTTGATTATATTGTACCGGATGTGGTGCATATTTTGGCCAAAGGAAAGATTGTTAAATCCGGTGATGCATCCTTGGCGCTTGAATTGGAATCCAAAGGCTATGCTGATTTTGTTGAGGCCGCATAGAATGACACAAGAACATAATTATTTTGGGGGCGGTGTAGTTTTGAAATCTATTACCAATTCTGATGATTACTTATCTATTCATCAATCGATGGACGGAGATTTATGGTTTAATACCGCGAATGAGAATTCAGATCGTATATCCGCGGGTATAAGGCTTCGGACTTATGCAGGTGGTGGTAATAAGCTTGCTTTGCACGCAGCAATTATTGACGGTCTTTTGAGGCCAGTTAGCAGAGCTGTGATTGATCAATTTAATTTTTTCGGCAAAATTCACACGGATTTTGACACTTCAGTTAAAGATTCATTTTCCTTTCGCTGTGATGACTCACGTGAAAAGCATTTCAATATTCTATTTAATAAATCCGATGATTTAATCGGCATGCAAACAGCTTGTCATGAAGATACTTTTTTGTGCGATACTGGAAATGATCCTATCGTTTGGCTTTCACGTCATGAGTTTCCTCGATTCTACAAGGTCACGAATGATTATTTGGTTCATGATGTTTGGTCAGGTCAAGGCACACCTTATTGGGGTGACAGATGGCGTGGCGCGCACCCATTTACCTTGGAGGCCGCATGAATAACAACGTCACATCTTTGCCGGTGAAATCACGTTTTCGTCCTGAAAACGCAACGCATTTTTTTGATCTTTTTGATCATAATGAATATGCGGATCAATTGCGCGCCCAAGGCTTACCAACAAATTTGTTAGAGCGGTTTAAATTCTCAAACCTTGCGCAAGCTTTGAAAAAAGCATCTCTCACAGCTTCGGATCCGCAAATTCACCTGAGTGATATGCGTTTTTGTGCGGAAAATAATGTTGTTTTTGATGTTGCGCATAATGAGCCCTCTTTGTGGACGGTGGCGCGAGCTTTGCGCGGGGGCGATGTTCATCTCACCTTTCCAAAAAATACAAAGCTGGATCAAGCAATTTATCTCAATTGGGCTGATCATGTTGGTACGATGCAAAATTTGCGTGTGAAGATTAAAGTTGAGTCCGGTTGTGATATTATTTTTGTTGAAAAAACCGCGGCGCGTGGCAATGGGTGGAAAAATCAATCAATTGAAATTGATGTTGCGGCGAATGCGCGTCTTATTCACATTCGTTTGTTGGATGATGATGTGGCGTCTTCCTTGCACACCAGTGTGATTGGTGCCGTGCTCGCACGTGATGCGCGTTATGAATGTTTGACGGTGAATGTTGGGTCGTCTTGGTCGCGTCATGAATATCATATGAAACTTCAAGGTGAAAATGGTTTTGCGGGTCTTTATGGTCTGAATTTACTGAAAGGGTCGCAATTCTCTGACTCAACAATTTTGATTGAGCACCAAGCCCCACATTGCCAATCAAGTCAGTTTTTCCGCAATCTTATTGATGATTCTGCGCAAGGCGTGTTTCAAGGAAAAATTCATGTGCACCAAATCGCACAACAAACCGACGGGTATCAGTTGTGTAACAATTTACTTTTATCGCCCCAAGCCGTGATGAACGTCAAACCGGAATTAGAAATTTATGCGGATGATGTGAAATGTTCCCACGGAACAACCACCGGCGCTTTGGATGAAACGCCTTTATTTTATTTGCGCTCACGCGGAATTCCGGAGCGGGATGCGCGCCGTTTATTGATCGAGTCTTTCGTAGGTGAAGTTTTGGATAAAATAAATCATGATCCATCGCGTACGGAGGCTGATGCGCTCATTGCACACTGGTTATCATGAACATGGCGCTTTTACGCACACAGACCATACATAATTGGCGTGATGACTTCCCCATCTTTGCAAACAAGTTGAATGGCAAGAATCTCGTATATCTCGATACGGCGTCGAGCGCACAAAAACCGCAAGCGGTTTTGCATGCTTTAAATGCGGCCTATACGGATCATTATGCGAATGTGCATCGCGGGCTTTATGCGTTCTCGCAACAACAAACCGAGCAATTTGAAAAGGTGAGGGAGAAAGTTGCACATTTTCTTCATGCGCCCGAAAATTATTGTGTTGTCTTCACGCGCAATACAACCGAAGCCATTAATTTGGTTGCGCAAAGCTGGGGCCGCGCGTTCTTGAAGGATGGTGATGAGATTGTTCTTTCAAGCTTGGAACATCACGCCAATATCGTCCCGTGGCAGTTATTACAAAAAGAGATTAAATTTGACATTCGTGTTGCGCCACTCAACATCTATGGCGAGATTGATCTTGAAAGTTTAACGGCTCTTCTTAACTCCAAAACAAAATTGGTGGCTTTGAATCACATTTCAAATGCCATCGGTTCAAAGTTGGATGTGGAGAAAGTCCGGGCCATGATTGATGAACATGCGCCGCATGCAAAATTTTTGGTTGATGGATCGCAATCGGTTGTGCACGGGCCAGTTCATCTCAATCATTTTGCACCTGATTTTTTTGTATTCACGGGGCATAAACTTTATGGCCCGAACGGGGTTGGGTGCTTGGTCGCACCAAAATCCCTTTTGGACTCCATGCCGCCTTATCAAGGTGGCGGCGATATGATTGAGCGCGTGAGTTTTTCAAACACAACATTTCAAAATGCGCCGGCGCGGTTTGAGGCGGGAACACCCGCCATTTCTGAGGTCATCGCCTTGGGCGCGGCGGTTGATTATCTTCAATCTATTGGTATGGAGAAAATTG
>JAIXWE010000024.1 GCA_027482195.1 Alphaproteobacteria bacterium
GCTTGGCCAATTCTTGCTGCAATGATAGAACTCGCATTTGTAGAAAAAGAGGGAGCGCGAGTTATACGCGCTGTAGAGAGGAGTAAAAGGGTGCTTGTTTCTCCAATGGCTGAGCCGATTACATTAGAGGGAGCTCCTCTATTACCACCTTCATCTTGGTTTGTGTAATAGGTTAGACCTGTGCCGCGGGTTTGATCCCATGGGGCGAGAGTTAGAGTGAAAATAGAATTGGCGTTGAGAACATTGCTGAGAGGGGATGTAGTGCGATTAAAAGGGGAGAAACGTAGCCAGACTTGGGTGGAAATGGGTAAAAGGAAGGCTGTGCTGTAGGAGGTAGAAGGGGAGATATTGGACCAGTTGAGAGCAGATGTGGATACTTGCCAACGGCCATAATCCTGAATAGGGGAGTAGGTGGCGCTGCTGATGATGGCGAGGCCAACACGATCAGAAAACGCCGGCATATCAGGGTCTGAATAAGCGGGTCCGATAATTGTAGAGAGTTGGGCGGTGGTGATACCAGTTGTTGCGACGTTTCCACCGTCGCCCCAGACAGATGATAGAGGGATAGATGGAAGATTATTAATGGAGGGAGGAATATTCAAATGTATAACGCTCATAAAAGCAATTGCATTGTTAATGGAAATAGAGGAATTCCCACCTGTGCGCCCCACGGTATTAATGTAAGTGAGAGCTTCACCGCTTGTAGAGAAGGAACCATTGCCGGCAGTTTGATCCCATGCTCTGAATTGTAGGAATGAAGTGGCTGTGCTATTGACGATAGAGCTAAAGCGCAAGTAGAAAAAGGTGGGGTTGTTAAACTGATCATAGGTTATTTCAGGGACTAGGAACGCATTCGTGCTGGTTGTACCCCCACTGATGGGTTGCCATGTTTGAGGGGGGATAAGGCGAGAAATAGTAGAGCCCCACGTCCAGTATCCAATCGCGTTAGAGGGAGAGCTTATGATTGCGATACCCTTATCAAGAGGGCCAGGATACCCTACAACTTCATTAGGATCAGCGTAGTTAGCGCCCATTTTTGTGATGATATCCGTGATAGAGTGAGCAAAAAGGGAGCCGTTGGGGAAGTTAAAGAGGGAAGTTCCGTACATGGAAGAAATTTGGAACGTAGAATTGTTTGTGGGGATTGTGGGGGCTGAATTAACAAAATGAATGATTTTAGGTCTGTCATACACAAGCATACCGTCAAACCCAGGGGAGTTTAGTAATTTTACATTCTGTGTATCATTCCCACGAACAGTATTACCTTGTGGCCAGACTACTGCTCCTACATTTTCTAACATTCCAGGAATTTTGTCTCCAGTGAGCTGATACCAAATTAAGAATTTAGCAAATTTATTTTTTCTCCTTACAATATTCCAACCATGAATATTAGGATAATATACTTTTAATCCATCAAATGACATATCAACAATTTGCATACGACTAGCTGGAAGTCGTCCTATAGTTGAAAAGCTATATCTACCAAAAGAATCTACTCCATTTATAATAGGATCACAATTGTAAAGCTGATAAATTCCAATTCCAAGGCCAGAATTTGTACTTAGAAAATTAATTGTACTAACAGGAGACCCTACACCAAACTGGAAGGTAGATTGACCTGAAATAGAATCCGCTATCCAAGAATCTACACCATCAGCGATTCTACGATATAGCATACATGTTCCTTGGGGAGATACTGAAGGGCCCTGAAAATTTGTGCTACTATCATAAACAGCAATAGAATCACAATTACTATCTATACCGATTGCTGTGGGCCACATTCCATACGTTAAAGATGTTCCATTTCCATCAGGGCTTCCAAAATATCCAGGGTATTTAGTTACAGATTGTTGTATACGTCCTCCACCAATATTGTAATTAAAAGTATCAAGAGCACCATTTCCAAAATAACTACAAATAAATCCAGAACCCAGGGTTTGTAATTGTGTATATGTATAAGGGGTTGTTGTGCGATTAATCTTTAAAATATTTACAAGGCCGAATGTATTAGATTGTCCTGGGCTAGTTCCAGGAGGACCAATGGTAGAAGCACAACCCAATACAAAATACGAGCCATCAAAGGATAACCGTGCGCCTGAATATACACCCCAGTGCCTATAAGAATGACGCGTAGAAGAGACTTCACATTGAATATTAAAACTAGGGGGATTATAAGAAATAGTTCCATACATCCATTTCAGTGTACTTGTATAATGGCTTGCAGCGGCGTTCAGAGCGCTAACGTGAATAAGACAGGATTGACCATCTCCAGAAAGAACAAAATTCTGTACTTCAATATCTGTAGTAAGCTGCGGGCCAAGGCCAAGATTCAGAACAGTAGATAAAATAGTACTAAAAACAGGGGTTGCTTTGTTTCCATTAGGACTTGGGGCAATATAGAGTTTCGTATAAGAAGCGCCACCAGGTAAATTTAAGTTATTATTATCTCGTCCACCAAAGACGTAAAATCCATTATCTGTTTGAGGCATTCCCACGAAAAGTTTTGTTTCATAATTATCTGCCGAACCTCCAACAGTGGTAGCACCAAATGCGCCAAATGTACTCATGCGAAACTCAAAAAAAGAAGAAGTTGGTTGACCTGCGGCATTTATACGAGTATAGGCTTGAACTGTGCGTCCAGCTACTGATCCAGCATTTGAGAAATACGTATGAAAAGCAAAATTTAATCCATCGCCAGTTGCGGTCATATGTCGCGTGTTTACAAGAGTTGCTGATGGATAAGCAACGCCTACAGAACTATTAAATAGTTCCCAGGCAAATGCTGTCGGTGAACCCATTCTACCCTAGAATGAAAGTTTTCTTTGAGTACCGTCAAGTGCCGAAATTAAGCACGGTCCAATGGACCGTGCAA
>JAIXWE010000035.1 GCA_027482195.1 Alphaproteobacteria bacterium
AATGGTACTCAGAAAAAATTTATAACGAGAAAGGGAATAGTCGTATGATTTACATTGAGAAAGAGAATAGCCGCGCGATTAAAGCAGCAAAAGGTGTTTTCGGAATGGTCACAGCCCCGCTTGTGACGGAGACGGGGCTTGAGACGTTTGCGCGTGTTCTTAAAGACAGCGCGGAATTCGAGGACTTTCTTTCTCAAGACGGTGGCAAGATTATCGGGTTTTTGGACGCGCTTTATAACACGGAAGGTAAGCAAGCCCGTGATTTGTTTGTCACGGCATTGTCACTTTCAAATGCTGTGGCGATGCTTTCTCACAAAGGTCGTGCAAAGTGGCTTGCAGAAAAGATTGAAACTTTGACCAACGATCAGGTAACCGATATTTTAACCTCTTCACATGCTGTTTATGGCCTTGCTATCCACGGTCAAGGTAAGTGGCTTACACAAAAAATTGACACGCTCGATTCAGTGGATCAAATAGAAAAAATTTGCCGCGCGCCCAACGCCATGCGTGGTTTGGCGGATGCAGGTTGCGGTTTGTGGGTCAGCAAAAAACAAGCGGAAATTAACGCGATTGCCGGTGCTCAAAAAATTGCCCTTGATACGGAGCTGTCCGCGTCGTCGCCAGCGCCTTAATTCGGAGCTTCCGCCACATTCGTGGTTTGGGTGGTGCGGTAATCTTGAAGCTTTTCGGTCAAATGGGTGTCATGCACGGCCAAAATACTGATCGCCAAAAGGGCGGCGTTGATGGCACCCGCTTTGCCAATTGCCAAGGTGCCCACCGGAATTCCCGCTGGCATTTGCACAATAGATAACAAGCTGTCTTGCCCTTTGAGGGCGTGGCTTTCCACCGGAACGCCCAAAACGGGAAGGTGGGTGAGGCTTGCCGCCATGCCGGGTAAATGTGCCGCGCCACCAGCCCCCGCAATAATCACTTTTATACCGCGTGGTGCGGCCGTTTTTGCAAATTCATAAAGCCGGTCAGGTGTGCGGTGCGCAGAGACAATTTTCACTTCATGCGCAACGCCAAATTGATGAAGGATATTATGCGCATGTTGCATTGTCTCCCAATCGGATTGAGAGCCCATGATAATGGAAATAACCGGCTGGGGATCAGAGAGTGTCATGCGATGATGTCGGGAATAAGAGAGCTTTCGATTCGCAGAATAAGGTCTTTGAGGCGCAGTTTCTCTTTTTTAAGCCGCGCAATATTCATAAAATCCGCAGGGATTGCGCGCGATAAAACCTCAATTTGTTCATCCACCTGACGGTGTTCGCGTTTCAGCTCTTCGAGCTTGTCGCGCAAGGCATCTTCATCCATGACATAATTACCTAAAAGTCCAAGAAATCGAATTTGTTTATAACAGAAAAAATCCTGTCTGAATAGCTATTTACGGATAAGAGTTGAGCGTTTATCGTGGACAGCGTTCATATTTATTATCGAGGTTCATTCATGAAAAAGCGTATAGGGATTCTGACCAGTGGCGGCGATTGTGCCGGCCTCAATGCCGCCATTCGTGCGGCCGTGCATCGCGCGGATTTATTAGGTTGGGAAGTTGTGGGAATTTTGGATGGTACGGCCGGATTGTTGTTTGATCCGCCTCAGGTACGTGTGCTGCATCCGAATGATTTTGATAATAATGTCATGCGCATGGGTGGCACCATTTTAGGTACAACTAACAAAGGAAATCCTTTTGATTATCCCATGCCGGATGGATCACGCAAAGACCGCTCAGAGGAGATCATCACCAATTTGAAAACATTGGGCGTTGAGGCCATTATCGGTATTGGTGGTGATGGAAGTTTTGCCATCTTGCGCAAATTGGCGATGCAAGGCGGCATTCGCATGGTGGGTATTCCAAAAACAATTGATAATGATATCGGCGAAACCGAAGCCTCAATTGGTTTTGATACCGCCGTTGCGGTCGCAACCGAGGCGTTAGACCGTCTCCAACCCACAGCCGCATCGCATGACCGCGTGATGGTATTGGAAGTGATGGGACGTGATGCGGGGCATATTGCGTTATCGGCCGGAATTGCCGGGGGTGCCGATGTTATTTTAATTCCCGAAATTCCGTATCGGATCAACAGTATCGCCAAGAAAATTCAGGCCGTGAAAGAGGGTGGGCGGAACTTTGCGCTGGTGGTTGTGTCTGAAGCTGTCAAAACATTGGACGGTGAATCCGCACAAATGGAATTCTCCGATGGGCAAAAACGTTATGGCGGCATTGGCCATTATGTTGGTGAACAAATTTTCAAAGCAACCGGATCAGAGACCCGTGTCACCGTTTTGGGACATGTGCAACGCGGAAGCCAACCAACTTATAATGATCGTTTGCTTGCATCCGCGTTTGGGGTGCGTGCGGTTGATTTAATCTCGCAAGGAAAATTTGACCGCATGGTCGCATGGAAAAATCGTCAGATTGTTGACGTGCCGATTGAAACCGCTATTGCCGCATACCAAGCTGTTGATACCAACAATACGTTGGTACATACGGCGCGGGCATTGGGTATTTCCTTGGGCGACGAATAAACATGTTGAGCTATCTCGAACAATCATTAAGTGCGGATGAAAAATTGGTGACCATTGGTCGCTTTCATTGGTTTTATGATGTTCAAGCATGTTTGAATTTGTTTTGGGGTTTTTTCTTTGCCGCGATGATTGTTGTCACGGCGATGAATGTGGAACCTTATTTGCCGGGCAAATTGACCTTGTTGTCCCAACCGCTTTTTGTCGGTGATAATTGGATGGATCATCTGAAAAAACTTCATCCCATTGTCAAGCTGATGGCGGTGTTGATTTTTCTTTTCGGCATTTTACGCTTTGCCCAGATGTTGGTCATTAAAGCCACCACCGAAATCGCCGTGACCACCCAACGCGTGATTTTCAAGCGTGGATTGGTTGCGCGTTATGTTGGTGAGATGAATATTAATCGTATTGAAGGTGTGTCGGTTGCGCAAAGTTTTTGGGGGCGCATTTTTGATTTCGGCTCCATCATCATTCGCGGCATGGGAGTGGGGGAGATGTTTTTGCCACCCATTTCAAGGCCGTTGATTTTCCGCCGCGCCATTGAAAAAGCGCAAAGCATATCCGAAGACCGTCGGGACGGAAATTGACATGGATGCGCGGGAGATTATTAAGGCGCGCGGTTCTGACTTTCCCGTGAAAATGCGGGAAGACGAAAAATTGTTATGTGAGGCAAAAATCTCACAAGCTGTTTATTGGAAGCCCCTTGCGATTTTCTTTGTCGCTCTTTTGTTTTTGCTCATCGCGCGGAATTTATTTTTATTTTTGGCTTTTGTCGCACTTGTTTCTTATGCTTATTTTTATTTGGTCAAATCATCGTTATTTTTGCTTGTCACATCACAACGTGTGATGTTTCGCTCTGGCCTCATCAAGGTGGACACGGTTCAATTGCGCCTTGATCGGATCGAAAGTGTAGAAATTCAACGCACCGTCATGGGCCAATTGTTGGGCTATGCCACGGTGGTGATTACCGGAACGGGAAATCGTTTTGCCTTTGTGCCGTTTGTGGCGAATGCAAGCCAGATTCGTGATGTGTTGGATGAATTATTATACCAACGCGATAAAAAACCACCCCAGGATGATGGGTTATGATGAAAATCTTAAACACAATTGCGCGCGCAATTGGCGGGTCGGTGCGGCGTTTAATTTTTCTCCTGATATTCGGGGCTTTGGCGGTGATGCATTTCACCGGTGTCGCACCATTAGAGGTATTGCAAAAAACTGCCCCCGGTTTTGCCGTGCCCGTCACACAGGATGTGGCATGGTCACGCGGTGATGAAAACGACCCCGCAAAAAATGCGTATCAGCATTTCAGAAAACACGGCGCGGATTTTGGATTTAACCAAGCTGAGCAATATTACAAAGCCGCGCATGACTTTGTGACATCCCCGCCCGCGGGCACATTGTCGGTTGTACAACAGGATGGGGATATGATTTTTTACAACCCTGATTTGAATTGGTTTGCCGTGAAAACACGCGATGGCGTGCCGCGTACTTTGTTCAAGCCAGATCCAAAGATTCATGGCTTTGCAACCAATATGGATTATTTTCGTACACAAACGGAGCGTCGTTGAATGTCGCTTGATCTTTTATGTCGTATTTGTGGTTTAAAACAACAAAACCCACCTTGGGGCAAAAAAGGTGATCAACCCAGCTTTGCCATTTGTCCCTGTTGCGGCGGAGAGTTCGGTTACGATGACGCCACCGTTGAAGCCGTTGTCACCGCGCGCAAGCAATGGATGAGCGAGGGGTGCGAATGGTTTTTGTCGGAGTTGCGCCCAGCGAGATGGAATGTGCAAACACAAATGAAAGATCTTGACGGATCGCCATGGGACCCAAAGGTGATTGGATAATGCGTTTTTTTATTGTTTTTTTGATGATTGTTTTTTCAACGCCAGTTTTCGCAAACACATTGGCAAACCGCGCTGCAGCGGGAAGCGTTGAAAATATCAAGCTTTATAATGCGCAACGTCTCAGCGATTTTTACACATCTTATCAAGGGTTGCCGTTATGGATTGATACGAACCGTGCAAATAAGCCCGCGCAAGAGATGATCCGTGTTTTTGAGTCATCATGGCAACATGGTTTAAACCCACAAAATTATCATATCGAAGAATTGCGCGGCTTGGCGCAACAAGATGTGTTGGCCGACCCGGACGCTTTTGAGATTTTGATGTCGGATGCGGTGGCGCGTTACGCGCGGCACATGACCGGTATGCGTATTTCCCCAAGTAAGATTGAGGCCGACCCCACATCATGGGCGCGCGGTGTGAGAGCCGATGATTTTTTGAATCATCTGGTCATGCAATCAAACAAGGTGAGGGCGGTTGAGGATTTATCCCCGCAAAGTGAATTGTATAAAGCCCTTCAAAAAGAGTTGATCAAACTTCATGATGAAGTGATTAAAAACCCGCAAAAAGATTTGCCGCCCATTCACCTTGCACGCACCTTACGTGAGCCGCAATCAGACCCGGCGATTGCCGAAATTCGCACACGCTTGGGCGTGTTTATGGACGAGGAGCAAGATCCGCATATCTATGATGCGCGATTGGGGGATGCGATTGCGGTCTTTCAAGAAAATAATGGGATTAAGCCCGATCGCTTGATCGGCAAGCGCACCATGGCGGCCATGAATGAAGGGCGGCTTGATAAATTGTTGCGCGTGATTGCGAATATGGAGCGGTTACGTTGGTTGGATCCGAATTTTAATCCAGTGCGTTATATTAAGGTGAATGTGCCCGCGATGCGTTTATGGGCGATTGATCAAGGGAGCGTAGTGGCCGATATGCCCGTGGTGATTGGCCGCGAAACGCGCCCGACCTATAGCTTTATTACCGAAGCGGTGGGGGTGCGGTTTAATCCGAAATGGCATGTGCCCGACACGATCAAGCAAGAAGATTTCTTGCCCCTTTTGCAACAAGACCCAAAAGCGTTAGAGAAGAAAAATATTTCCGTCATTCAATATACATCGGACGGGGCGGAAGAAATTGACACAACCAAAGTTGATTGGTCAAAAGTCACACCGAGTGAAATCAGAAACCTTGGTATGGTTCAAGGGTTTGGGAGCGATAATGCGTTGGGACGTATTCGTATTTTGATGCCCAACCGCCATGATATTTATTTGCACGACACCAACACGCCCAATTTATTTGAGAAAGATTTCCGTGCGTTAAGTTCGGGATGTATCCGCATGGGTGAGCCCGATAAAATCGCTAATTTTATTTTGAGCAAAAATCCAGATTGGGATGAAAGCAAACTTCAAACCCGGCTTGACCGTGACGGCACATCCGAAGTCAAGGCGGCGGATCCCGTGCCCGTTTTTATTCTTTATCAAACGTTGTGGATGGGGGCCGGCGCAAGTTTGCGCAGTGCGCCGGACATTTATGGTGAAGATGTTAAATTAATTCATGCTCTGTCTGACGGTAATTTTTTACCGCTTGAAATAAATGAACAAGTAAAAACAAGAAATATAAAAATTAAATAGTAATTCTATTTCATTTTAAGTATTTGATTTTGTTATTGCATCGCCACAAAGGATTTCATAAAATAGAAAGATGTGGGGATAATTGCACATACATTCTTGAGCGTCTTTTGCATTTTTAAGCTTACTTTGCTATAGCTTGTTGCCGCCCGGTTGGGTTGGGTGAATATTCACTTTCTATTTTTGTGCGCTTTTGCGCCAAGGAGAAACAGAATGGACTTCGAAACGTTGGTAACCAAGACAATGGAACGCCGCGGCTTTTTACAAGCGACCATGACGTTGTCAGCGGCCGCTTTTTTATCAACCACACTTGTGACACCGGCTTTGGCCGCAAATAACGCGGGCGTGTATCGTGCATCATTTCGTAATGCCCACACGGGTGAGACATTTGACGGCGTGTACCGCGTTGGTAATAAATATCTTCCCGAAGCGTTTGAGCGCATTAATTACGTGTTGCGCGATTTTCGCCAGAACGAAGTTTTCCCCATTGATCCGCGCGTCGTGGATATTGTTTCGATCGTCCACAAATCTTTAGGGCAACGCGAACCTTACTCCGTTATTTCCGGTTACCGTTCCCCGCGCACCAATGCCAATTTGCGTTCCCATGAACGTGGTGTGGCGCGGCGTTCATTGCACATGTCAGGCCAGGCGATTGATGTGCGGCTTCCCAGTGTGGGCGCGCGCGGCATCCGCGAGGCGGCGGTGCGTCTTCATGCCGGCGGTGTGGGATATTATCCGCGTTCTGACTTCGTCCATATGGACTCCGGCACGTTTCGTACGTGGTAAAAGCCGCATAAATCTGACATTATCGCTGAATGGAATCATTTGAAGATCAAGGCATTGTCTTGTCACTGCGCGCGCATGGCGAACATGGCGCGGTTGTGGCGCTGCTGACCCGTGATCATGGCCGATATTTGGGTTTTGTGAATGGTGCGAAATCATCGCGCATGCGCGGCATGTTGGAAATTGGGTCTGTGGCCGATGTGACATGGCGGGCGCGCACATCGGAACAAATGGGCGCATGGGCAATTGATAATGCACAAAATACGGCCGCCTTTATCATGACAGACCCTTTACGGTTATCGGCGTTGTTATCGGCCTGTGCGTTGGTTGATGCGGCGTTGCCCGAGCGTGAGTCACACCCCGCACTTTTCGAAGGGATGAAAGCGTTGATGAGCACGCTTCAGATGGATGTGTGGGCGCAAGCGTATATTTTGTGGGAGATTGCCTTTTTACGTGAGCTTGGTTTCGGGCTTGATTTATCACGCTGTGTCGCCGGGGGTGATGCGGCGACCTTGGCTTATATGAGTCCGAAATCAGGGTGTGCGGTGAGTTTGAAAGAAGGGGAGCCGTATCGCCATAAATTATTAGTCCTGCCGGAGTTTTTAAAACCGAACGGTTATCGTGATACGCAAGAGATCGACATTGCGCGCGGTTTAAAAATGACCAGCCATTTTTTGGAACATTGGGTTTTTGCACAACATACACGCGGTGTGCCCGAAGCACGCTTGCGTTTTGAATCTGCCTTTGCGACAACGCATTCATGTCAAATCTCAGCTTAGATTTTTTTACCATCCTTGCGCAAATCCTTGGGTTTGTTGCTTTTGGTTTGAGTGTGTGGGCCAAATATCAAACCCAAGACTCGAAACTTAAATTTTTTATGTTTCTGCAAAGTGGGACATTGTCATTGCATTGGTTGTTCATGGAACAATGGACGGCGATGATGATTTCCATCACGGCCGCCTTGCGCAATTGGTTATCAATTAAATATAGCTCGAAAATTCTTGCCGTGACCTTTATGGCGATATTTTTCGGCTTTGGTGTTTGGACGTATCATGTGTGGTATAACGCCCTTCCGGTTATTGCCGGTATTGTTGCAACTTATGGGTATTTTTTTCTGAGTGGTGTGCGGATGCGTGTTTGCCTCCTGACCGGTTCCTGTTTATGGTTCATTCACAATTGTATCACGCTTTCTGTTGGCCCTCTCTTGATGGAGATGGCAATAATTGCTACTGGTTTAATGACACTGCACCGCATTTTATCTGAGGAACATAAGTCACATGGGTAAAAAATCACCCCCCGCCACATCATCATCGGTCATTGACCAACCCATGAGTGATCTTTTATCGGAGCGTTATTTATCTTACGCGCTGTCAACGATTATGGCGCGCTCATTGCCCGATGTGCGGGATGGATTAAAACCGGTGCATCGCCGTTTGCTCTTTGCGATGAGCCAATTGAAATTAAGCCCATCCACCATGCCAAAAAAATCCGCACGTGTTGTGGGTGACGTCATTGGTAAGTTTCACCCTCATGGGGATCAGGCTGTTTATGATACGCTTGTGCGCTTGGCGCAAGATTTCGCGGTGCGTTACCCGCTTGTGGACGGGCAAGGAAATTTTGGCAACATCGACGGTGATAACGCCGCCGCAATGCGTTACACGGAATCGCGCCTTACACAAACGGCGATTGAGTTGTTGGACGGCATTGATGATGACGCAATTGATTTTCGTCAAACTTATGATGGCGAAACTTTGGAGCCGATTGTTCTCCCCTCAAGCTTTCCAAATTTATTGGCGAATGGCGCATCGGGTATTGCTGTGGGTATGGCGACATCTATTCCACCGCATAATATTTTGGAATTATGCGACGCGATGGAAATGATGTTGGAAAAAGAAACCAGCATTGAAGATCTTTGCACCATTATCAAGGGGCCGGATTTCCCAACCGGCGGCATTATGGTCGAGCCAAAAGAATCGATCATTCAATCTTATAAAACGGGGAAGGGGTCATTCCGCCTTCGCGCCCGATGGGAAAAAGAAGACCTTAAAAAAGGGCAATGGCAAATTGTCATCACCGAAATTCCCTATCAGGTGCAAAAAGCAAAGTTGGTTGAAAAAATTGCCGAGCTTATCACCGATAAAAAAGTGCCCTTGTTGGATGATGTGCGTGATGAAAGTGCGGAAGATATTCGCCTTGTTCTTATTCCGCGGGCTCCCACGGTCGAAGCCGAATTATTGATGGAAGCGTTATTCCGCGCAACCGAATTGGAAACACGTTTCTCGTTGAACATGAATGTTTTGGAGAATGGGATCACCCCACGTGTGATGAACATCAGGGAAGTTTTGCAAGCCTGGCTTAATCACCGTCAAGACGTTTTGGTGCGCCGTTCCAACCACCGTCTGGGGCAAGTCAACCACCGTTTGGAAGTTCTCGCGGGTTATTTGATTGCGTATTTGAATATTGATGAAGTGATTCAAATTATTCGCGACAATGATGAACCGAAACCCATCATGATCAAAAAATTCGGCCTTACGGATGTTCAGGTTGAGGCGATTTTGAACATGCGTCTTCGGTCTTTACGCAAGTTGGAAGAATTTGAAATTAAAAAAGAAAATGACAAGCTTTCGAAAGAAAAAGACGCGCTTGAGAAATTGTTGAAATCAGAAACAAAACAATGGGCGGAAATTCGCAAGCAAATTGCTGATTTAAAAGAATCCTATGTGAAAATGTCCCAGCTTTCGAAACGCCGCACCAAAATTGGCAAAGCCCCGGCACCCATTGCGGTTAATTTAACCCACGCCATGATTGAGAAAGAACCCGTGACCATTATTTGTTCGGCCAAAGGATGGGTGCGCGCGATGAAAGGTCACGGCGTGAACATTGTTGATATTAAATATAAAGAAGGTGATCGCGAAGATTTTATTATTGAGGCGCAGACCACCGACAAATTATCCATTTTCGCAAGCAATGGCCGGTTTTACAGTTTGGGGTGTGACAAGCTTCCATCCGGGCGCGGCTTTGGTGAGCCTATTCGCTTACTGGTCGATATTCCGAACGACGCAAATGTCGTGAATGTGCGTGTGTTTCATGAGGAGTCAAAATATTTGGTTGTAAGCCGAGATGGGCGCGGGTTTGTTGTGCCCTCATCTGAAACGTTGGCGCAAACGCGAGCGGGCAAACAAATTTTGAATATTGATGATCCGCTTGATGCGGTTATTTGTTGTGTCGTTGAACCGCACCATGACCATGTGGCGATGATCAGCAAAGATCGCAAAATGTTAGTCTTCCCGATCAATCAGATTCCTGAGATGAATAAAGGTAAGGGTGTGATCTTACAAAAATATAAATCATCCGAAGTTTCAGACGTGAAGACGTTCAAGATGAAAGAAGGTTTGACATTCATCTCCGGTACGCGTGAGATGAACGTGCCCAATATCAAAGAATGGTTGGGTGAGCGCGCGCAGGTGGGTAAATTACCGCCCAACGGTTTTCCACGGTCGAACAAATTTTAATCACGGAAATTGTACGGCACCGGATGTCGGGCGATACGCGCGCCCATCATCAGGCGGCGCGGAACTTTGATCGGTTGCATTAACGTTATCCGCGCCTTTTGTTACCGAATCACGCAGTAAGATAATGCTGATGCGGCGGTTTTGCGGATCCATCGGGTTTGCCTTCACAAAATGATCCGTGTCCGCCTTGCCCACGACATTGGCAAGTTTTGATGAGGGGATTCCGTTTTCTTCCAACACGCGGCGCGATGAGTTTGCGCGATCAGCCGATAATTCCCAGTTGGTATAGCTTGACCCCGCGCCATAAGGTGCGCCGTCCGTGTGGCCACGCACCGAAACTTCATTTGGTAATGTGCGGATGATTTCCGCAACTTTACTCAATAGCTTTTGCGTTTTCTCAAACGGTTGAGCGGAACCCGACGGGAACATGGACGCGCCGTCTTGATCAACAATCTGAATGCGCAATCCTTCGGGGGTCATGTCAACTTTCAAATTTTTGGCGAGATCTTTGAGATCAGAATTTTCAACCGCTTCTTCAATTTTGCGTTTTGTTTCCGCGAATTGTTGTTCTTCGCGCTCCATGCGCTCCCGTTCCAATTGCTCATCGGTCAGCTCTTCCGGTGATTTGGCGGTTTGGGTGGGCGGCACATTTGTGGGTGTGAAAGGTTGCACATCGGATGAGCGCGAGCCTTCCTTGGCAACCGTCAAACCACCCATAACACCCCCCGCACCGGAAACAGCATCGGAAACAATGGTGGGGGTTGGGTCAAAAAAATCCGCAATGCCTTTTTTCTGTTCTTCCGTTGTCGCGTTTAACAACCACATCAATAAAAAGAACGCCATCATCGCAGTCACGAAATCAGCATAAGCAACTTTCCACGCACCGCCATGATGACCATGGCCACCACGCTTGATTTTCTTGATAACAATTGGGCGTTCTTCCGGGGCTTTTTTTCCAGCCATATTTCAAAAATCCTTTAGGCCGGAGGAGGGACGGAGTTTAATTTTTCTTCCAATTCCTGGAAGGAAGGTTGCACATCATGCGGTAATAATTTACGCGCAAACTCGACCGCCACCTGTGGTGCCGCGCCATTCAAGAAGGCGAGTACGCCGACCTTTAAGGCTTTATAATACATGACTTCTGTCTCCGCGCGGCCTTTCATCGCACCTGCAATCGGGCCCACCATACCGTATGCCAACCACACACCCAAAAATGTTCCAACCAAAGCGGAACCGATCATCGCACCCAACACTTCCGGAGGTTCGGTGATGGAGGCCATGGTCTTAATAACCCCCAACACGGCCGCAACAATCCCAAGTGCGGGAATACCATCCGCCATGGTTTGCACCGCATGACCCGGATGTTCGTGGTGTGCCGCGATAGTTTGAATTTCTTCGTCCATCAAATTTTCAATGATCATCGGATCTTCGTTACCCAGTGAAATAATGCGCAGATAATCGCATAAAAATGTGACGGCGTGATGGTTGTGCGCAAAACTTGGGAAGTTGTTGAACAATGTGCTGCTGTGTGGGTTTTCGATATGGGCTTCCAAAGCAAGCCAGCCTTTTGTGCGGGCAAGTTTGAAGACAGAAAACAACATCGCCAACATCTCCATATAATCTTGTTTGGAGTAGGCAGAGGGTTTTGAGAGAGAGCGCAAATACCCAAGTGTTTCTTTCACCACACTGGGGGAATTGCCAACGATAAAGGCGGCAACGGCCGAGCCGAAAATAATCGTCAGCTCGCCCGGTAAGGCTTTCATGATGACCATCATGATTTTGGCAAACTGATCGAATTTGAAATGCATGGCGATCAATAAGCCGCCAAAGGTACAGACAAGCACCAAACCTAAACCAAGAAATTTCATGACCGAAAGGCCTCTGGGATGAAAAAATGGATTTGAATCAACACAATATATAGGATCGCATGCGCGGCTTAAAAGTCTTTTAACACATTATGAGAAAAGCGGGTCGCGCTCTTAAAAATTATTCTCTATGATGATGTTGTATTTTGCAAGCCCGAGCTTTTTTGACGGTGGATATGACCTCACATCTTGATACTTCCCGTAATGGCGGTGCTGTTCACGTGGTTCTTAACCGGCCACAGGCCTTGAACGCGCTTAATTTGGACATGGTGCGGGAATTAGCGCGCATTCTTGACGAAGCAAAGGCGGATGATTCCGTGACATGTCTTATTTTGCGTGGTGCGGGCGAGCGTGCCTTTTGCGCCGGCGGCGACATCAAGGCCGCGCGTGAGATGGGATTAAAAGCGCAAGTGGGGGACATGCCCTTTGACGATGTCGTGCAATTTTTTCGTGAAGAATATGCGTTAAACAAAAAACTTTTTCATTTTCAAAAGCCAATCATTGTCGTGATGCACGGCATTACCATGGGCGGCGGCGTTGGTCTTGCGGCGCCGTGCCGTTACCGAGTTGCAACCGAAGCCACGCAATGGGCCATGCCGGAAGTGAATATTGGTTTCTTCCCCGATATTGGTGCGGGCTATTACCTCACACGTCTTGGGCACAAGGTTGGCGTTTATCTTGGTTTAACCGGGGAGAGTGTGAAGAACAAAGCGGACCTTGTGAAATGTGGTTTGGCAACCCACGCCCTTCCATCGGATCAGATTGACGCCATGGTGGAGGCTTTGGCATTTGCATCACATGATCAGGATATCAAACGTATTTTGGATCATTTTTGTTTTGTGCCGCTTCTTCCCGAGCTTCCCTATAAGCTCATTGAAGAGATTTTCTCAGCCGCGTCACTTGATGCGATTTTAAAGGGCTTGCGCGCTGAGCAAAGCTTGTGGGCGCGCCATGCGCATGATGTTATTTTGTCCAAATCGCCGTTAAGTGTGAAGGTAACCTTTGAACATTTAAAAGCAGCCATGATTGAGGATTTTAACACGATCATTGATCGTGATTATCATTTGGCATGTGAATTTATGAAGGATTCCGACATGTTCGAGGGGATCCGCGCGATGCTCGTCGATAAAGACAAAAAGCCCCAATGGGCATCACGTTGGGAAGATACGTTACCCGCGCAGTTTGAAAAATTATTTTACCAAGGGCAAAAGGTCGCGTAGGCAATAATTCATCAATTTGATGATTTCGCGTCGCGCATGATCTTCCGTGATGAAACCATCAATGACAAGATTTTGAAGTGCGGTAATGTCCCCGTAAATCACCGAAAAGCGTGATGACATATCTTCGCGCCCTTGGCTGGCCACTTGATCGGCCGTCGATTTGATAAAAGATAAAAACGCATCCAATTCGGATAAATCGTTGCAAGAAGACGACGTGTCAAAATTTTGCAAAGCAGGGCGCATACGCATGACCTCGGGTTATTTTTTATAATTCAAAGATACATTAGCACATATTGATAAATATTGCACCGCAATATTAACATGCCCGCCATGCGCTTTTGGCATGGATCGGCAATGGGAGGGGTGAGGGTGAGTTTTTCTATTTATTTACCTTTGGAGACTTAAAATGGTTGATGTACGATAAAATCTTATAGAATCATAAACTTCACGGGTTACTCATGACAACAACACCTTATTACGAAGCTATCCAGCTGACAGAACGTCTGCACCGCTATTTTCTCGATGTGGTGAAAACCGAACTTGATCGCAAGAATATTTTGGACATCAACAACGTCCAAGCCATGATCTTGCACAATGTCGGTAATGATGAAATGACCGTTGGGGAATTGACCTTGCGCGGATATTATCTGGGGTCGAACGTGTCGTACAACGTTAAGAAGATGACCGAAAATGGTTACATCGCGCAAGAGCGTTCGGTGCATGATAAACGCTCGATCCGTGTAAAACTGACGGATAAGGGGCGTGATTTGCACAAGGCGCTGAACGATATGTTCAAACGTCATGAAACCAAAATGGCGGATTTCAAAATCGAAAATCCCGATTTGGTGGATTTGATTGCAACCATGAAACTTCTTGAGCGTTTCTGGGCCTCGCAAACATCCTTCTCGGGTCTTGCGTCATTGGATGATTCCGATCTTTAATCCATGAAAACACATCTCAACCCAGATGAAATTGGTTTGCTTCATGAATTGCGAACCAAAAGACCCGCGCGCAAGCATTTAAAACCCCATACGGAAGGCGTGTCATTCGGCTCGCACATGGCCGACATTGTCGCCAGCATTGTCGGGTCGTGGATGTTTTTAATTATTCAATCCATCATTCTCGCCATTTGGATTTGTTTGAATATTCTGGCGTGGGTTAATCATTGGGACCCGTATCCATTTATCTTGCTGAATTTGGTGTTGTCATTCCAAGCGGCATTCACCGCACCGATCATCATGATTTCCCAAAATCGCCAGGCGGAAATTGACCGCATGAAAGCCAAACAAGATTACGATGTGAATTTAAAGGCGGAGTTGGAGATTGAATTACTCCACCAAAAAATCGACATGATGCGCGAACAGGAAATCGCCCGCCTGACTGAGTTGGTGGAAAAGCTTCACGCGCAGAAAAACGTTTAAGTAAACGCCGCGATGCCTGTTTGCGCGCGGCCCAGAATAAGCGCGTGGATATCGTGTGTGCCTTCATACGTGTTCACGGCTTCGAGGTTCAGCATGTGGCGAATGACATGATATTCATCCGCAATCCCGTTGCCGCCCAACATGTCACGCGCAAGCCGCGCCACATCCAACGCCTTGCCGCAATTATTGCGCTTCATTAAGGATATCGCTTCGGGTGCGGCCATATGTTCTTCCATCAATCGCCCCAGACGCAAAACCGAATGGAGCCCCAAGGTGATTTCGGTCATCATGTCGGCCAGTTTCTTTTGAATAAGTTGATGCCCCGCAAGCGGCTTGCCATACACTTCGCGATCAAGAACATATTGGCGCGCAATGTGCCAACAATTTTCGGCCGCGCCCATCACGCCCCACGCAATGCCGTAACGTGCTTTGTTCAAACACATGAACGGGGCTTTGAGACTTGAGGCGTGAGGAAGTTTTTGATCCTCACTCACGAAAACCTCATCCATCATAATGCCGCCGGTGATGGAGGCGCGCAGCGAAAATTTCCCATCAATTTTCGGGGCTTCTAATCCCTTCATACCTTTCTCTAAAATAAATCCGGCGATTTTTCCGTCATCATCTTTTGCCCAAATCACAAACACATCCGCAATCGGTGAATTGGTGATCCATTGTTTGGAACCCGAAATTTTATATCCGCCATCAACCTTTTTGGCGCGCGTTTTCATCGCGGATGGATCCGACCCGCCATCCGGCTCCGTCAATCCAAAACATCCGACCCATTCACCTTTTGCAAGTTTGGGGAGATATTTTTCTTTTTGCGCATCGGAACCAAACGTATAAATCGGATACATCACAAGTGATGATTGCACGGAGAAGGCGGAGCGGTAACCGGAATCCACACGTTCTAACTCCCGCGCGATGAGTCCATAAGCAACATCAGACACACCCGCACATCCGTAACCGTGTAACGTCGGGCCCAATAACCCCAATGCACCCATTTGGGTCATGATCGTGGGGTCAAATTTTTCATGGCGATTGGCCATGACGATGCCGGGCAACAATTGTTCGGTTGCGAATTGTTTGGCCGTGTCGCGGATCATCCGTTCATCATCGGTCAAGAGTGATTCTAAGTTCAGAGGGTCATCCCATTGAAATGCGCTTTTTTCTGCCATCTTTTGCCCCGCAAGGTTTTACCTTATAAGTATAGTATGCCTGATAATTCCCTTAAAGATCGTGAAGTGATTATCGAATTCCACCCCGTGGGGAGTTCCGTGCGTGTGAGCGCGTTTGACGTGATTTCCATGACCGAAATTGTGATCCAAGGCCCCGTGGGCACGCCCGAAAGGCTTCTTGAACGCAACGCTTTGAACCGTTTGGCATTTGTCCTGCGTAAAAAGGGTATTTTAACCTAGATTTCGGTTGATTATCGGGCTTCATCCCCCCTATATCACTAAGTATGACACTCACAATCGCCATTGCCTCCGACCATGCCGGATATGCCTTAAAAACTGCTCTTATCGCGGGTTTTCAAAGCGTACCTGTCACTTGGGTTGATTTAGGTGCAGATTCGGGTGAGGTGTCAGTTGATTACCCGGATTATGGGCATAAATTAGCCGTAGCAATCGCAAAAGGTGAGGCAGATTTCGGTGTCGCCATTTGCGGATCGGGTGTGGGAATTTCCATCGCCGCAAACCGCAACCCGTCCGTGCGGTGCGTGTTGTGTGCGGATGAAACAACGGCACGCCTATCACGTCAACATAATGATGCGAATGTGATTGCGTTCGGCGCGCGTTTGATTGGGGTTGAGACTGCGCGCGCATGTTTGGATATATTCTTGAAAACGGAATTCGAAGGTGGGCGTCACCAAAACCGCGTTGCGAAATTATCAACCTGCTAAAAGGAGATCACCATGTCACACGCCGCATTAAAAGTTACAGGAGAGAATGAGATGTCAGATATGCAAGATTTTTTTGGGCGTGATTTGAAAAATTCTGACCCGGATGTTTTTAATGCCATGCAAAAAGAATTGGAGCGTCAGCAAAATCAAATTGAATTGATTGCTTCGGAAAATATTGTCTCCCGCGCGGTGTTACAAGCCCAAGGGTCTGTTCTTACCAACAAGTACGCCGAAGGCTATCCGGGTAAGCGGTATTATCAAGGATGTGAGTTTGTTGACATCACCGAAAATTTGGCGATTGAACGCGCCAAGCAATTATTTAATTGCGGCTTTGCCAATGTGCAACCGCATTCGGGCGCACAAGCAAACCAAGGTGTGTTCTTCGCACTCCTTCAACCCGGTGACACAATTTTGGGTATGTCGCTCGCATCGGGTGGGCATTTAACCCATGGTGCGGCACCGAACCAATCGGGCAAATGGTTCAACGCCGTTCAATATGGTGTGCGTGAATCGGATGGCTTGATTGATTACATTGAGGTTGAAAAATTGGCGGTGGAACATAAACCAAAAATTATTATCGCCGGTGCATCCGCATATCCGCGTGTAATTGATTGGGCGAAATTTCGTGCGATTGCGGATAAGGTCGGTGCATATTTCATGGTGGATATGGCGCATTATTCGGGCCTTATCGCCGGTGGGGTTTACCCAAACCCGTTTCCACATGCGCATGTGGCCACCACCACCACACATAAAACATTGCGTGGGCCACGCGGCGGCATGATTTTGACGAATGACGAAGCGATGGCGAAGAAATTTAATTCCGCCATGTTTCCGGGGCTTCAAGGTGGGCCATTGGAGCACGTGATTGCGGCAAAAGCCGTCGCATTCGGTGAGGCATTGCAACCCGCCTTCAAAACATATGCGGCCGCAATTATTTCGAATGCAAAAATTTTGGCGCAAACTTTAGTTGATGGTGGTTTGGCGATTGTATCGGGTGGTACCGACTCGCACATTATTCTTGTTGACCTGCGTCCCAAAGGTTTGACGGGGAAAGTGGTTGATTTGGCGTTGGAACATTCCGGCATTACGTGCAACAAAAACTCCGTCCCCTATGACCCCGCACCCCCCACGGTGACTTCCGGAATTCGTTTGGGAACACCTGCGGGAACCACACGCGGTTTCGGTGCAGCCGAGTGGAAATATATCGGTGAGTTGATTTTGGAGGTTATTGACGGACTTGTGAAAAACGGCGAGGGGAATAACCAAGCGGTCGAATCAGCAGTCAAAGCAAAAGTGAAAGAGTTGTGCGCGCGTTTCCCGATTTATAACGTGAATACAAGCATCTGAGGCGGATAAAAATGCGTTGCCCCTTTTGCGGATTTGAAGAAACACAGGTGAAAGATTCTCGCCCGACGGAAGATGGCACCGCCATTCGCCGCAGGCGCGCCTGTCCCGACTGTGGTGCGCGTTTTACAACGTTTGAGCGAATTCAGTTACGTGAGATGACGGTGTTGAAATCCGGCGATAAGCGTGAACCGTTTGACCGTGATAAAATCACACGTTCGATGCAGGTTGCGTTGCGCAAACGCCCTGTCGCGGCCGAGCATATTGACCGCGCAGTCAACAGCATTGTGCGGCAAATTGAAACCGAAGGTGAGGCAGAAGTCACCACCAAACATATTGGTGAGTTTGTGATGCAGTCACTCATCCAACTTGATATGGTTGGGTTTATTCGTTACGCATCCGTGTATCAAGATTTTGACAAGCCGGAAGATTTTCAACAATTCGTCAAAGAAATCTCCAAGCTCAAAGTCACAAAAGATAAGGCGGAGTGAGATGTTCACGGGACTTATCCGCGATGTCGGTTCGGTGATGCGCATTGATACCACGCGCCCTGATCCGCGTTATTACATCCGCACCAAAATTGATTTGGCACGCGAAGGAATAGGCGCATCCATTTCTTGTTCAGGGTGTTGCTTGACGGTCGTAGAAAAAGGGGATGATTGGTTTAGTGTGGATGTATCGCCAGAGACATTGCGCGTGACGTCATTGGGGGCATGGGTTACGGGAACGCCTGTGAATATTGAGCCATCTTTGCGTTTGGGTGATGAAATGGGCGGGCATATTGTGTCCGGTCACGTCGATGGTTTGGCGGTTTTGGAATCGGTGGTACAAGATGCAGGATCATATCATTTGAAAATTTCTGTACCATCCGCATTTGAAAAATTCATCGCTTCAAAAGGTTCCGTAGCACTTGAGGGTGTTTCCTTGACGGTGAATGAGGTTGATAAAAATATTTTTGGAGTGACGATTATTCCTCACACATGGACGCATACAAATCTGTCGCAATTTCAAGTTGGCGAAAAAATGAATTTCGAAATTGATATGCTGGCGCGTTATGTGGCGCGGAGGTTTGAGTCATGATGCCTCAAGAAAAACCGCAAAGCTTTATTGCATCGCCTGAGGATATACTGGCGGATATCGCCGCCGGGCGCATGGTGATTATTGTTGATGATGAATCGCGTGAAAATGAAGGCGATATTGTGATCGCGGCGGAATTTGCCAGCGCGGATGTGATTAATTTTATGGCGCGGGAAGCGCGCGGTCTCATTTGTCTTGCCATGAGCGGGGCAATGATTGATCAACTTGATTTAAAGCCGATGGCGCAACGCAACGGGTCGCGCCATGAAACGGCGTTCACGGTGTCAATTGAAGCACGCGATGGAATCTCAACCGGAATTTCGGCGGCCGATCGTGCGCACACAATCGCAACAGCCATCAACCCCCAAGCGCGCGCGCAAGATATTGTGTCACCCGGTCATGTGTTTCCGCTTCGTGCGCGTGATGGCGGTGTGTTGGTACGTGCGGGGCATACAGAAGCGGCCGTGGATTTAGCGCGCTTAAATAACCTTATCCCCGCCGGTGTGATTTGCGAAATTATGAAGGATGACGGGACAATGGCGCGCCTGCCTGATTTGATCGGTTATGCGAAAAATCATGGTTTAAAGATTGGAACGATTGCGGATTTGATCGCGTATCGCATGCGTTCAGAGCGTCATGTGGTGCGCGTGGCACACGAAAAAGTGACAGATCACCACGGTGTTGAATTTACAATGATCACCTATCGCAACCAGTTGGACGGTGTGGAACATATCGCCATGGTGCGTGGTGATATCACAAAAAATATTCCTCTTGTGCGCATGCATGCCTTAAATATTCGTCAGGATATTTTAGGTTTGGGTTCCAGCCACGTGCGTGAGGCATTGCAAAAAATTGGTGAGGCCGAGAATGCCGCCTTTATTTTGTTGCGCGATTGCCAAAAAACAATGCCGAGCAATGAGGGTGTGGTGTTGCGCGATTATGGTGTTGGTGCGCAAATTTTATCGGATTTAGGTGTTCAACGTATGCGGCTTTTGACCAATAACCCCAAAACTGTTGTTGGGCTTGAAGGATATGGCCTTGATATTATAGGGTTTGAAGCCTTATGAAACAGTCACAAGCCATCGTAATTCCTACATTAAAAAAACCGCCGCGTATTTTGGTGGTTGAGGCGCGTTTTTACGAAGATATTGCGGATCAGCTTTTTGACGGTGCGTGCGAAATTTTGACCAAGGCGAATGCCACCATTGAGCGCGTGCATTTGGGCGGCGCGTTGGAAATTCCACCAGCGATTGCACTTGCCGCCCAGTCCGGGCGTTATGATGCTTATGTGGCGTTGGGATGTATCATTCGCGGAGAGACATATCATTTTGAAATTGTCTGTAACGAAAGTGCGCGCGGCATCATGGAATTGGGGTTGGAAGGCGTTTTGATTGGCAATGGTATTTTAACTGTTGAAACAATGGCCCAAGCGCAAGAACGCGCCGATAAAACCCGTTTAAACAAAGGGGCGGGCGCGGCATTGGCGGCACTTCAGCTTTTGGCAGTTGATGAGAAAATGAGAGAGAATTTATGAACCTGACACCACCGAAAAAATCAGATTCCTCACGCGCGGCACGCAATACGGCAGCGCGCTTATTGGCTGTGCAGGCTGTGTATCAAGCGATCCAGCTTCATGTGCCGCCCGCCAGTTTGATTGATGAGTTTTTAAAACATCGCGTCGGGATGGATTTAAACGCGGCTGATTCCGATGGTTCTGACCCAGCTTTTATGGTGGTGGCCGAGGATCATATTTTTAAATCCATCATGGCGGGTGTGACGGAGCGTTGGGCGGATTTGCAACACATGATCACGGCGCGTGTCAAAGACAACCCGTCAGGTGAGCCGTTATTGGCCGCGATTATGATTTGTGGGGCTTATGAGATTTTGGCTCATCATGATGTCACAACCGGCATTATAATTGGCGATTATTTGGATATTACCCATGGTTTTTACACGGGATCTGAGCCCAAATTGGTGAATGCGGTGTTGGACGGTATTGCCAAGGAACTACGGGCTTAGAATATTCTTGACATAAATAAGAAAATTTAGTTTGTTGCCTAAAATAGTATAAGAAAAAGGGTAGAGAAAATGACAGACATCACCGAAGGCATGATCCCATGTGTTAAATTTCCAAGACTTATGGTTGATCAAGAGAAGGTTACTTCTCTTTTAGTTTTTGGGGATAATTTAACCCTTTTTTATTCTGGGCTTCTTCCAATAGCATTTGCTGAAGTTAAGGATTTTGAAATTGGCTGGTATCATCCAGAAAAAAAAGAAATTATTTTGTGTGGAGATTTTCAGAATGGTCAGCGTAGTTTCGGTATTGATGGTGTGAACCGTGAAGATTATTTTGATAAGTTCGTCATCAACTATCTTTCCTATCATTACAAAGACCCAGCCACGTTTATCTCGTGGAATGAGTTAGAGGCTCTTTATAAAAATCAATTCCGCGAGCTGGCAGTGGCTTTAGCGGAGACAAGCCCGGCTCCAAACCCTTAAAATTTTACGTATTGATTACGAATTCTTAAGGGGAATCACGTTACTCTTATTCTTGTGGGAATGATTCCGCAGCGCAGCAAGAACCAGCAGCGCCAAGGGCAAGAAAAGCCGAAAAGAAACAAGAAATTCAAAAGGGTAACGGGTTTTCATGAGAAAATTGATGATGAGCTTAACGGCGCTGGCCGTCTTAGCGGGTGGCGGTTTAATGGCGTCAGGAGCGATGAATCCTGCCAAAGCCTCGGAAAAAGAAACTGCAAAAGAGGGCGAGCTCGCCGGGCCATCCTTTGTGGAGATGAAACCTTTGGTTTTGCCGATTGTCGACCGCAACGGCGTTTCCCAGATTATCAGCCTTGTGGTGTCGTTAGAGGCCAATGACGCGGCCTCGGCGGCCGAGATTCTAAAGTATTCGCCACGCCTGACCGATGCGTTCATTCAGGACATGTACGGGGTTTTAACCCGCCAAGCCGCTATGGAAGGCGGGGTCGTTCAGGTGGGTTATATAAAAAATCGCCTGAACCGCGTCAGCGCCAAAGTCTTGGGCGAGGATAAGGTCAAAGACGTCTTATTACAGGTCGTTCAACAACGTCCCGTATAAAACCCTGTTTTTATTCAAATGAAACAAAGCCCTGTGTGATGCAGGGCTTTTTTTCATGGTGGTTTTCACCTATAACTTAAAGTCTGATCTTCATTTTTTGCTGGAGTTTTTTGTGTCTTCATTTTCCGCCGCCGCGTTGCCCGCCGATCCTGATTTTGCCATGGCGCGTTTGAATATGGTCCAGTGCCAGCTTTATCCATCCGGTATCATTACAGATCGGGTTTTGGAAGCCTATAACACGACCCCACGCGAAGCCTTTGTACCCAAAAATATGCGCGGCATTTGTTATCAGGATGAATGTTTGCAGATTGGCAAGCGGCGTATGTTGCAACCCCTTGCACATGCTTTGATGATGGAACATGTCGGATTTACAGGTTCGGAGCATGTATTAGATATTGGTGGCTTAACCGGTTATTCGGCGGCCATTGCGCGCTTTGTCGGGGCTTCGGTGATTGCATTGGAAGAAGATGCGGGCGCATTGGCGCAAGCGCAAAATGTGTGGGAAGTTTTGGGATTAACCAACATCACACCCGTTTTGGGAAATCACCAAGAAGGGGCCTCTGCGCAAGGTCCTTATGATGTGATTATTATCAATGGCGCGGTGGATACGATCCCCGAAACTTTTTTGGCGCAACTTAAACCAAATGGTAAATTGGCGTGTATAAAGGGAAATCAGGGCGGCGTTGGCAAAATCACCGTTTTTGAGCGTGACGCACAGGGCGTGTGTGATCACAAAATTTATCAGGATATTTTTGCCGATTACCTTCCCGGTTTTACCCCGCCGGAAAAATTTGTTTTTTGATGTTGAAAGAAAGTAGATAAGCGATGCCGTTTCAATTTTATAAAAAGCTTTTGATGGCTGGTGTGATGGTTGCGGCGTTGAGCCTTCCCGGGCAAGGATTTGCCGAGAGCCCTGAGCCCGTTGCGCCCGCGCCGGAGCAAGCTTCGGAGATGACACTTGATGATGTGCGCCAGCAAGCCGATAAAAATTTAAAAGACATCATCCAAACCGACCAAGTGGGTGAGGATAAAATTTTCTTGGGCGCGCTTTTGTCGAGCTATGAATCCAACCCAGATTTAAAAGCCGCGCGGGCCGAAGTGCGTTCGGTTTTCGAACAACTCCCCCAAGCTGATGCGGGATGGAAGCCGAAATTGTCGGCTGATGCGGATGTCACCAATAACACGTTGGACACAGATGCAAGCAACACCAATAAAACAACACGTGAAGGGGCTTTGGCGTTGGAGCAACCCCTTTTTAGCGGGGGGTCAACATTCGCGAATATCGGGGCGGCACAAAACAGCATTCGCGCCGCAATCGCGAGTTTGGAAGCAATTGAGCAAGATGTTTTGTTGAATGCGGTGACGGCTTATACGAATGTCATTCAAAACGAAGCGTTGTTACGCTTGGCAAAAAATAATCAAAACGTCATTGCCAATCAATTGAAACAAACCCAGGCGCGTTTCGAGGTGGGGGAGCTGACCCGCACTGATGTTTCCCAAGCGCAAGCCCGTATGGCCGAGGCCGATGCGGGTGTGATTGCGGCCGACGGAAATTTACGGGCATCGCGCGCCACATATGAACGTATTATTGGCACTGCGCCGATGAGTTTGAAGTTTCCAAGTTTTGAAATTCCTCTTCCCAAAAACCTTGATGAAGCCGTGACATTGGCACAGGCATGGAATCCAAATGTGCGCGCCGCGCAACATGCGCGCGTGGCCGCCGGATATCGGGTCAACAGCATTGCGGGCGAATTATTGCCGCAAGTGTCATTGCGCGGCGGTGTCTCAAAAACTTATGATCCTTTGTCGGGATCTTCGGATGAGCAGGATGCAAATTCAATCGGTGTTGTTGCAACTGTTCCGCTTTATGAAGGGGGTGCAACCCGTGCCCGCATTCGCGAAGCAAAGCAACAGGCGGTTGCGCGTCGTGCGGATATTGATTCTCGCCGTGAGGATGCCCAGCAAAGTGTCGTGCGCAGTTGGGAAGCTTTGAAGGCCGCCGAAGCTGAGATCATCTCGCGCCAAGCGCAAGTTCAAGCATCCGAGATTGCCCGTTTCGGGGTCAAGAAAGAGGCGGAGCTTGGCGCGCGTACCGTTCTTGATACGTTGGACGCCGATCAGGAAGTATTAAATGCGCAAGTGGCCTTGGTGACCGCATTGCGCAATGAGATTATCGCAAGATATACGTTGGCGGCGTCTTTGGGGCTTTTGACCCCACGAAATTTGGGCTTTGCCGATAAAATGCCCGATTATAACCGTGAGGTTGAGGCCGTTCGGGCTAAGTTTCTGTCAACGTCTGTGGATAGAGTGCCCAGATAGACAAAATCCAGCTTTGACAAGGCCTTAAGCTTCAGACAAAATAACAAGATTGAATTCGCCTTCCTAAAGGTATGGGACAATTATGACCGGAAAGCCCGAACAGGAACCCTCAATTGAGGAAATCCTCGCCTCTATTCGCCAGATCATCTCGGATGATGATGAGCCGCGTGCGGCTGATGTTGATTTGTCCGCAAAGGATGAAGAGCCAGCACCCGAAGCTCAATCTTTTGAAGATGTATTGGAATTGACCAACGAAATTCCGCACAGCGCGCCGGAGCCAGAACCCACGCCACCACCACGGCCAAGTTTTGATTTAGATTTGGCAGATCCTGCGCCACCATCACCACCACCACCGCCTTTATCTACGCCGCGCCCGGTTGTCAAAGATGAACCCGATTTAGCCGAAGCCTTATTCACGGCCACCGCGGCCGCCGCAACAGCCGATGCGTTTGCGCGCTTAAAAGGAAACGTGACCGTGGAACGCGAAGAAAATCGCACGCTTTATGCCGATGGCCGCGTGACGCTTGAGGATATCGTGCGGGAGATGATGCGCCCGATGTTGCGGGATTGGATTAATGATCATGTACCCGCAATCGTTGAGCGATTAGTTGAAAAAGAGCTGGAAAAGCTTGCCCGTCAGGCGCAACGCGATTAAAACAGCTTATGCTTGATAAAACATTTGATCCGAAAATTATTGAATCCGTTCACTCCGCGCGTTGGGAAAAATCCGGTGTGGCAAAAGCCAACCCAACCCACAACGCAAATCCTTACACCATTATGATACCGCCGCCCAATGTTACGGGATCACTTCATATGGGGCATGCGGTCAACAACACGCTTCAAGATATTCTCATTCGCTATCACCGCATGAAAAAGCGCAATGTGTTGTGGCAACCGGGAACCGATCACGCAAGTATTGTTGTGAACATGTTGGTCACCAAAAAATTGGAATCTGAGGGCAAAGATGTGCGCGCCATGGGACGCGAGGCGTTTTTGAAAGAATGTTGGGAATTCAAAAAGCAATCTCATGAAAATATTTCAAACCAGTTGCGCCGTTTGGGCACAACTATGGATTGGTCGCGCGAACGATTCACAATGGATGGCGGATATAACAAAGCCGTCACAACTGCGTTCGTGCAATTATACAAAGACGGATTAATTTATCGTGATAAACGTTTGGTGAATTGGGATCCGAAATTACAAACTGTTGTTTCTGACCTTGAGGCCGAAAGCCGCGATGTCAAAGGTCATATGTGGTATATCACATACCCGATCGAAGGGGATGTGGAGCGCACCATCACCATCGCCACGACACGACCCGAAACCATGTTGGGTGACACAGGCATTGCCGTGAACCCAGAGGATGAGCGCTATCAGGATCTTATAGGCAAATTTGCAATTCTTCCCATCGTTGGGCGGCCTATTCCGATTGTGGGTGACACTTATGTTGATAAGGAGTCCGGCACGGGTGCGATGAAAATTACCCCCGCGCATGATTTCAATGACTTTGAATTGGGCAAGCGGCACAAGTTGGAAGTGATCAATATTTTTGATGATCATGCGCGCATAAATTCCAATGCGCCGGAAGAATATCAAGGACTTGATCGTTTTGATGCGCGCAAGAAACTGTTAGAGGAATTGGAATCGCAAGATTTATTGGTGAAGGCCGAAGCCATCACACACGCCGTGCCGCATGGCGACAGATCGGGCGTGGTGATTGAACCGTATTTAACCGATCAATGGTATTGCGATGCCAAAACACTGGCGCAACCCGCGATTAAGGCGGTGGAAGAAGGTAAAACCGTTTTCGTTCCCAAAAATTGGGAGAACACCTATTTCGAATGGATGCGCAATATTCAACCCTGGTGTATCTCACGCCAATTATGGTGGGGCCATCAAATTCCCGCATGGTATGGGCCGGAGGGTGATATTTTTGTTGCGGAAAATGAACAAGAAGCACAAGAAGAAGCCAATAAAAAATACGGTAAGCCCGTAACTTTGCGCCAAGATCCGGATGTGTTGGATACGTGGTTTTCATCCGGCTTGTGGCCATTTGCAACATTGGGGTGGCCCGACAAAACACCCGAGCTTGATAAATATTACCCAGGCGATGTGTTGGTCACCGCGTTCGATATCATCTTTTTCTGGGTCGCACGCATGATGATGTTCGGTCAATATTTTATGAAGGATGTCCCGTTTCATACGGTGTATATCCACGCCCTTGTCCGCGATGCGAAGGGCCAGAAAATGTCGAAATCAAAGGGCAATGTGATTGACCCCTTAGAGACGATTGAAAAATATGGCACGGACGCGTTGCGCTTTACCTTAACGGCAATGGCGGCACAAGGGCGCGACATTCGCCTGTCCGATGACCGCATTGCGGGCTATCGCAATTTTGCGACAAAACTTTGGAACGCGGCGCGCTATTGCGAAATGAATGGGTGCAACCCACCTGAAAATTTTGACCCCACACGTGCAACACACATGGTCAATCAATGGATTATCGGCGAAGTGGTCAACACACAAAACGCCATTGATACAGCTTTGGCGGGATACAAATTTAATGATGCCGCCAATGCGATTTACAGTTTCGTGTGGGGCACATTTTGCGATTGGTATTTGGAATTCACCAAACCAATTTTGGGGGAAGGCAACACCAACGATACTTTAAAACAAGAAACACGCGATACAACCGGGTGGGTTCTTGATCAGATTTTGGTGTTGTTGAATCCTTTCATGCCGTTTATCACCGAAGAATTATACGAAAGCATGGCCGTGCGCCCCAGCGGATCATTATTGATGGCTGAAAGTTGGCCGTCTTATGATGCGGCGTTGGTGAAAAAGACGGCCGCAGATGATATCGCGTGGCTTATTCGTGCCATCAGCGAAATTCGTTCCGTGCGCACTGATATGAACGTGCCACCCAAGGCGTTTGTGCGCTTGATGATCAAGGATGCGGATGCAATCACAAAAGAACGCGCGCAGACTTATGATGAAGTTTTGCGGCGTATGGCGCGTGTTGAAAGTGTCGAGTATGTAACAGCCGCACCTAAAGGCGCCATTCAAACCGTGGTAGGTGAGGCGAGCTTTATTTTGCCCATCGCTGACATTATCGATCTTGATAAAGAACGCGCGCGGTTGAAAAAAGAAATTGAAAAGCTCAACGCTGATATCGAAAAATTGAATAAGCAATTGAGCAATCAAGATTTTGTCGCACGTGCGGCACCGGAAGTGGTTGATGAGCAACGCGAGCGTTTGAAAATTTCCCAAGCGACGAAAGAAAAATTATCATCCGCCTTGATGCAATTGGATGCGGCATAAATAATTTCTCACGTAAAATCTTCAATATAAAATCGGCCCCGCATGTTGCCATACGGGGCCAGTTCTTACCTCATCAGGAGAAAACTTGATTACGCTTCTTTTTTGTCGCCCATAAAATTGCCAAAGCGTTTTTCGAATTTGGATAATTGTCCTTTTTCCAGAATCTTCTGGGTTCCACCGCGCCATGCTGGGTGTGACAAAGGATCAATATCCAATTTCATCACATCACCTGGCTTGCCCCATGTGCTGCGTGTTTTGTATTGTGAACCGTCGGTCATGACCACGGTGATTTCATGATATTTCGGATGTGTTTCGGCTTTCATTTTCGTGTTCCTTAGAATGCTGTGGCCAGATTTATATCAGTCTGATGCTTCAAAAAGCAAGTCTTTTAAAAAATATTTTTTTGTATTTAAAATCAACATCTTATTGTTATACATAATTGCAAAAGAGATAAAAATCTGGCTTTAAGGTGAGGGGCTAAGGGTTGAATCACCAATGCTTGAAACGAGGGTAAACGGCCAGCAAAGCGTGATGGCCGCCCTTGGTTTTTTACCCGTGTGACATGCTTGGGGGAAGGGTTGCGGAAATACGGCTGTGGCGATTGACGGGGCTTGTGTGAATACCGTCATACAGAATGGCGGTGTTCGCAAAATGCGCAACCTCTTCCGCTTCATCAAGTGCCATCGCGCGTGAAGCTAAATTATCACTGTTATCCAAAATGCGCAAAATATCATCCGGTAAAGAATCCGGGGGCAAATGTGCCAACATCGCCGGATTAATAGTGACGTAAAGGGTTAGAATATTCGCTGGGCAATTTTCTGTTTGAATGTAGGGAACGAGACGTGCGTTCGCCTTAATTCCCTGACCGGCAAAGAAATAGGCCTTTGCCATGATATAGTCTGTGAAGCTATCAGAAATATTATCGTGAGATAAGCGCAGCAAGTAGTCTTGCGCCTCTTCAGGCTTGCCCATTTGGGCATAGATATTTGCCGCGATTTGTAAAGCATGTGTATCTTTTGGATTAATTCTTAAAGATTTTTTGATCAGCTCTTTTGCTGATTTGAAATCAGCGGTCTTTCTATGGATATTTGCCGCAATGTTGAGCGAGTAAGCATTCTCAGGATCGACGCTTAAAGAGTGGGTGATAAAATCAATTGCGGAGTGCATATAGCCCATTTTGCTATTGATGATTGCCGCAGCGTTCAGACAAAAAACATCATCAGGTATTATTTTAAGCGCACGTTTCATAAAATTCAGCGCGGCACCATTATCCCCCGCTTTGGAGTAAATAATGGCTGCATTGCCTAGACAAAAAACATTATCTGGCTCAGATTTGAGCGCATGCATAATTGCTGTTTTCGCTGCATCAAGATTCCCCATTTTATTATAGATTGTCGTAGCAACACATAAAGCGGGAGCGTGATCGGGGTTAATATCGAGTACACGGGCAATGTATGTAAGGGCAGATTCATAATCTTCTGCTTTACTTGAGAGTGAGGCCAAACTCGTTAATGCGTGAGTATCTGTTGGATCTTGTTCAAGGAGTTCTAGAAAATTATCGGGCTTGTCTCTAGACTTCCCACTCGCATACTCGATGTGACCTTTTAATGCTAAGACGCGCACATCAGTGGGGTGAAGTTCATATGCGCGATCAATATGGGTGAGGGCATCCGGATAATTTTTTGATCGATACGCAATATTTGCGGCTTCTGTTAACGAGAAAATATCATTCGGATCAAGTATGAGTGCGCGATCAATCGCCTTTTTTGCAAGGTCAAAATCATTCTCATGCAACGCGATTTTTGCAAGGCTTGTGAGAGCTTTCACGTTGCATGTGTCTTGTTTCAAAAGATTATAAAGAAAGAATTTTGTGAGTTCGGTATTGCCAGTGTCGCGCGCGGCATTAAAAAATTCAACAGCGGCTTGTGTATGAAAGCAATGGAAACGGCGTTGCGCCATGTAATTCATGGTCGCAATGAGCTCGTCTTCACTTATTTTTGACTCAGTTTCATCACGCATTAAAGGCATCTTTTCCTTGAAATTTGAAAAGACCCTATACAAAATCAAGCTTTATGTCAATTTTTTACTGAGCGATGGATTTGCCTGCTGAGCGCAGATCGGCAAAGGCCTCTGTCAGGCGGTCCACCATTCCTTTTTCGCCCATACGCAGCCAAGCGCGGGGGTCATATTCCTTTTTGTAAGGCTTGCCGGAATTGGGGTCGATTTGATAACGAAAAGCGCCGTCATTCGCACGCACATAATCACCCACGGGTTTGGCAAATGCGAATTGCGTATCGGTATCGATGTTCATTTTGAACACACCGTAATCAAGTGTCTCGGTAATTTGGGATTTGTCGGAACCAGAGCCGCCATGAAACACAAGATCAAGCGGATTCGATGAAAGGTTACGTTTCTCCGCCACCAATTTTTGGGAGTTGAGCAAAATTTCCGGACGCAATTTCACATTTCCCGGCGCGTAAACACCATGAACATTTCCAAACGAGGCCGCGAGTGAGAAATGCCCGATGGGGGATAACATATCCCACGCCATCAACACATCTTCCGGTTGGGTGTAAAGTTTGGCGTTGTCAATTTCATCCGACCCCACGCCATCTTCTTCACCGCCTGTCACGCCCAATTCAATCTCCATGCTCATATCAATTTTGACCATGCGTTTTAAAATGCGGGCGCATTCGGAAATATTTTCCTCAAGCGGTTCTTCCGATAAATCAAGCATGTGAGAGGAGAAAAGCGGTGTGCCATATTGCTTAAAGTAAGCTTCACCGTGATCGAGCATGGATTCCACCCATGGGATCAATTTTTTATTGGCATGATCTGTGTGCAAGATAACACACACACCATAAAATTTTGCCATCATATGCACGTGATGTGCGGCTGACACGGCTCCTAAAACTTTGGCTTGGAAGGAATCGGGTGCGCCTTTGCCGGCGTAAAATTCAGCCCCGCCATTTGAAAGTTGAATGACCACATCGGATTTATTTTTTGCGGCGGCTTCCAACACGGCATTAATTGTGCCCGAAGAAATAACATTAATCGCGGGCAAGGCGTAACGCCCGTCTTTGCAGGATTTCAATAGTGTTTGATAATCACGCCCTGTGACCACACCTGGTTTTAATACGCCGCTCATACAACATCCTTTTTTCGGTTCAAAGATGAAGCCGTTTTAACCAAAAATGATGGGAAGAGAAAGGGGTTTTACGCTTCGAGCGTTTGTGACGGAATAAGTGGTGCGGACACAGGTGCTTGGGCATTAAATGGCGCCAAAGAAACACCAGAAAGACGCGCAGCCGCCATAGCTACCAAGCGATTGGCGCCATCAGAAGCAAGAATTTTTACGTCGCTACCCATCTGTGCTTGTCCTTTGCAACAAACCTTCATTCATTAATTCATCCAAAGCCCGCGCACCCGTTGTTGAAGGGCCAATATTCGACCGATTTAACAAGACCGAGCGCGAAGCTTCCCCCAAATCTACAGCCGTCAAAAGCAATTTGACATCCCGTAGCGTTGGGCGACGTTCTTGGAAGCCCTTTATAAAGGTATCAAGGAAATCTTGCAATCTTTTATGTGAGCCGTCACAGTAAGTGAGGCTTAAGTCTATGTTTTTCTTGGCATATCCGGCGATATGAATGTGGATAACCCGCCCATCTTCTTCGCCCGCCACGCGGTCAATGCACCCATGATCCGCCAACCATAAAATATTACGATTCACCGAAAATTTATCGAGATTGAGCCGCGCCATGATCTCCGCTTGGGTGGTATTGGGGTGAGCGTGAATATCAACAAGCATCATCGCGCGCAACACCGTGCACGACGGATCCCCCGCTAACGCCGCGATTAAATGATCAATAACCAGCGTTGATTGCTGGATATGGCTTGCGCTCGCCTGACTATGGGCGGATTTTAAACCGTGTGGGGGCATAATGTTATTATAGACCCCACAAGTTAAAAAATCAAAATTATCATGTGAAATATTATAAACAACGAATATAATGTCACATCAATTTTAAATGAGGTTTTTCAATCATGATGATGACATCAATTTATGCTTCGATTTTGGGCTTAATGCTTGTTGCGCTTTCGATCAATGTTATCAAAACACGTCGTAAAGTTGGTGCCGCGCTTGGTACGCGTGACGACATGGACATGATACGTTCAAGTCGTGCTCAAGCAAACTTGGCAGAATATGCTCCGATCTTTTTAATTCTATTAGGCTTCGCTGAGTTTAATGGTTTATACGGCTGGGCTGTGCACGCACTTGGGCTTACTTTTGTCGCGGGTCGTATTCTTCATGCATATAGTCTTCTCAAGGCTGAGAAATATGAAGGTGACAAGCTTGTCGTGAAGCCTGTCTGGCGCATTTATGGCATGATGTGCACCTTCAACACGATTGGTTTTCTTGCAATCGTGGTGCTGGTGCAATCATTGCTTCGTGGGTTTTAATCAGCTTAAATAAAGCTTCCCATTTTTACGGCCGTATCCAACATGCGGTTGGAAAAGCCCCATTCATTATCATACCACGTCATGACACGTACCATTTTGCCGTCGATCACTTTTGTGCCGTCTAATGAAAAAATGCTCGATCTGGGGTCATGATTAAAATCAGTTGAAACCAACTCTTCATCATAATAGCCCAAGATGTTCTTAAGAGGGCCGTCTGCATATTTTTTAATCGCCGCATTAATTTCTTCGGCCGATGTATCACGCGCGGGTACAAATTTAAAATCAACCAAGGATACGTTCGGGGTTGGAACACGAATGGCCACACCGTCAAGTTTGCCTTTTAATTCTGGCAAAACTTTGCCCACGGCTTTGGCAGCACCCGTTGAGGTGGGGATCATATTGAGGGCGGCCGCGCGCGCACGGTGCAAATCCTTGTGCATGGTGTCGACAATGCGTTGATCACCCGTATAGCTGTGAATGGTTGTCATGTAACCATGCACAATGCCGATTTCTTTATGAATGGCATAGGCCACCGGTGCCAAGCAATTGGTGGTGCAGGACGCGTTGGACACGATTTTATGATCAGCCGTGAGTTTATCGGAATTAACCCCATAAACAACGGTAAGGTCTTCATCGGTCGCAGGAGCGGAGATCAAAACGCGTTTTGCGCCGCCTTGAAAATGCAACTCCGCCTTCGCACGATCGGTGAACACACCGGAACATTCCAAAACAATATCCGCGCCCACGTCTTTCCATGGAATTTGCGCCGGATCTTTTTGTTGGAAGGTGCGAATATTTTGTCCATTGATGGTGAGTGTATGTTCACCATCAGACGTAACGGTAAAAGGAAATTTTCCATGAACGGAATCATATTTTAACAAATGGGCATTGGTTTTATTATCGGCCAAATCATTGATCGCGACCAATTGAATATCTGTACGGCCCGATTCATAAAGTGCCCGGCACACAAGCCGCCCGATACGACCAAATCCATTAATTGCAACTTTTATCGCCATTATTTTGCTCCTTTAACATGGTTATAAACTGATTGGACAATTGCGTCCGATGTAATTCCGAAATGTTCATAAAGTTTTTGATAAGGCGCCGATTCACCAAAGCTTTTCATGCCGATAAATGTGCCGTTATTGCCGATGATGGAATCCCAACCCATACGCACCGCCGCCTCGATTGCAACTTTGAAAACATTATCATCGCCGATAATGTGACGGCGATAATTTTCATCTTGTCTTTCGAAAAGCTCAAAGCTTGGGATTGATACTACATTCGTTGGAATATTTTGTTCTGCTAATTTTTTCTGGGCTGTGATTGCCAATTCCACCTCAGACCCCGTTGCAAAAATATGTGCTTTTGCATTCGGCATGCCGGAGAGGATGTAAGCCCCGCGCGCCGAATTATTTTCACCCGCATCATGACGCAAGGTTGGAAGATTTTGACGGGTGAGTACCAGCACGCTTGGCCCAGATGTGTGACTTAATGCGATGTCCCAACACTCAGCCGTCTCAATCCCATCACACGGGCGAAGTACGAGAAGATTTGGAATGCACCGCAGTGATGCCAGATGTTCAACGGGTTGGTGGGTGGGTCCATCTTCACCAAGGCCGATGGAATCATGCGTCATCACAAAAATGCTTTGTGTTTTCATCAGCGCCGCCAAGCGAATACTCGGTCTGCAATAATCCGCAAAACTTAAAAACGTACCGGAGTAGGGAACAACGCCACCATGAAGGCTCATGCCATTCATCATCGCGGCCATTCCATGTTCGCGCACACCATAATGCACATATTGCCCGTTATAATTATTGGTGGGTGAGATTGCATCAAAGCCCTTAATTTTGGTATTTACCGACCCCGTTAAATCGGCCGACCCACCAATTAAATTGTCCAGCTTCGGCACAAGATATTCCAACGTTTTACCGGAGGTTGCGCGTGTGGCCATTTTTGGCTTCTCACTGAGAAAGTAATTTTTCGCTTGGGCAATGCACTCTTTAATAACAGCTGCAAAATCATTTGCGATGCGTTGTTTAAATTCCATTTTACGCGGGGAAGATTCAAGGCGCTTTGACCATTCGTGATGCGCGCTTTGCCCTTTGGTGCTCATTGACCGCCATGCATGAAGAATGTCATCCGGAATTTCAAACGGAGCAAACGGCCAATTTAAATTCGCGCGCGTGCCTTTAATTTCATCCGCACCCAAAGGGGAGCCGTGTGAGTCTTTTGAATTTTCTTTTGTCGGTGCGCCGTAACCAATTTTGGTTTTGCACGCAATCAAAACAGGCTTGGTCGCAGATTGCGCATCCGTTAGTGCACGTTCGATTTGTGCAAAATCGTGTCCGTCAATGCGCCACGCTTGCCATCCATAAGATTCAAAGCGTTTCACCACATCTTCCGAGAAGGAGAGGGACGTTGGGCCATCGATGGAAATATTATTGTCATCATACAAAACAATCAGGTTTTTCAAGGCCAAATGCCCCGCCAAAGAACACGCTTCGTGCGAAATGCCTTCCATCAAATCACCATCAGAGGCAATGACATAGGTTTTGTGATTGACCAAATCATCACCAAATTTCGCATTCATAATGCGTTCGGCCAAAGCAAAGCCGACGGATGTTGCAATTCCTTGCCCCAATGGCCCCGTTGTCATTTCAATCCCCGCATCCACGTTGACTTCCGGGTGGCCGGCGGTGATTGCATGAAGCTGGCGGAAATTTTTAATCTCATCCAGCGTCATTTTATCATATCCGGTGAGGTAGTTGAGTGCATACAGCAACATCGACCCGTGACCGGCGGAGAGAATAAAGCGATCACGATCTGGCCACGCGGGATTTTTCGGATCAAATTTCAAAAATTTTTGATAAAGCACAGTTGCCACATCCGCCATGCCCATCGGCATGCCTGGGTGTCCCGAATTTGCTTTTTCAACTGCGTCCATCGCAAGGGCGCGAATGGCGTTCGCAAGGGCGCGTTGATCGGGTTGTTGTTTGGTCGGGGGAATGGTGCAAGCGGTCATAAGCTTTGATCCTTTACAAAAAGCCGTCAGAATTGACGTACATCTCCGCGCCTTGAAGGTCAAGGCCTTGGTTTTAAGCATACTTCCTTCAATTATCCCAAGATTTTAACCCATAAATGTCATGTAAAACTTGACCTTTTGAAAAAGGGGGCGGTAGGCTTTGACCATGACAGTCACAAAACAGAATATTTTGAATGATCTGGCGGCCTTGACCGAAATGGTCGACCGTTTGGAGTTAGCAATTGTTGCCCGCGAAAAGGCGGTGGCACAGGCCGCACAAACCGCACAGCCCATCACATCACCCGCTCCCGCAAACCAAGCAAAACCAACAAAGGGTCAAACAGATTTATTCGCCTGGGGCCCCCCATCACAAGCGGCGGCAAACAATGCGGCACAGGTCAATATTCTAGCCCGTAAATTAGACAGCACAATCGACAAGGTGCAAAGTATCTTGCAGCAAGCGGGGGCGAAATAATGGCCGAAGTTACCATTACCATTGACGGAAAAATTTATCCGATTGCATGTGATGACGGGCAAGAATCTCGCGTGCGTGCGTTGGGGTCTTATATTGATCAACGCTTGCGCGATTTGGGCAATGCGGGCGCAAATAGCAAATCACAATTAATGGTTTTGACGGCACTTCTTCTTGCGGATGAAGTGTTTGATTTACGCGATGCCGTCAGCCAAAACGCCAACACGAATATCCCGCAAAACAGCTTTTCACAGCAAGACGAAGTTGAAATTACAACCGCCATCAGCAAATTAGCTTCGCGTGTTGATCACTTGGTCAAACGTGTTCAAAAAGCGTGAGCATTTGTCTTTTCGCTCACATCAGCCTATAATGTTTATGGATGCTGCGCGGTGCGTGTAGGTGCCATTATCCCACTGACCGATAAATGTTCGCGAGGGAGCTGTCCCTGATTGGATCTTGGTCCAGTTATATGGTGCCCACCTTATTGTTAGGGTCATCGCGGATTTTTCGCACCCACGGCCAGCGCGGCATCTTTTTTGTTTTTTTAAGCTTGTGGAAGTTGCATGTCAGATAAGGATTTTATTCGCCACCAATCCAAAGCTTTTCGTGACCGTTTGGAAATTGACCCCGCATGGTCGGAACGCGCCGCCCATCAATTTTTGGGATTTGTGCCGCATACCCCGCAATCCGTCATCGCACTTTATTTTCCTTTCAAAAAGGAAATCGACACATCACCGTTGGTGGAAATGTTGTGGGCACGCAACATAATGTGTGCATTACCCGTCACGGACGGGGACCAGCCAATGCGCTTTGCGCGTTGGGGGCAACATACAAAGTTGCGCGAGGGGGAATTTAAAATTCCCGTACCTGTGGAGCCGGAATTTCTAACACCTGATATTTTAATCATTCCGCTTTTGGCTTTTGATCAAACAGGCATGCGTTTAGGATATGGCAAGGGTCATTATGACCGTGCAATCACGAGCTTGCGCACAACCAATCCCCAGATAATCACCGTTGGATATGCTTACGCCCAACAATCCTGTTTATTTGCCTTGCCATCTGAGCCGCATGACCAGCGCATGGATTTTGTCGTCACACCCGAACGCGTCTTTGACTTTCGCGTTTAAGCCGCGTAAAACCCATTCATGCGCATTTTATTTATTGGTGATGTTGTCGGAAGATCTGGGCGGGATGCTTTGGCAAAGCATATGCCGGATATTGTAAAAAATTTTTCACCAGATGTGAAAATTGTTAATGTTGATAACGCCGCGCATGGTTTTGGCGTGACATCAAAAATTTGCGAAGAACTTTTCGCCATGGGTTTTGATTGTTTAACAGGCGGTAACCATATCTGGGATCAACGTGAAATTATTCCGTTTATTGATCGTGAACCGCGTTTGTTGCGCACATGCAATTATCCACCCGGTGTGCCCGGGAATGGGCATTATCTTCATACTTTGAGCAATGGGCAAAAGATTTTGATCATTCATGTCATGGGATGTTTGTTCATGGACACGTTGGACAATCCGTTCCATGCCGTTGATGAGGTTTTGAAAAAATACACACTCGGCGTGAATGTAGATTCCATTTTTGTCGATGTGCATGCCGAAGCCACATCGGAGAAAATGGCTTTGGCGCATTATCTGGATGGGCGCGTATCGGCTGTTGTCGGCACGCACACCCACATGCCCACGGCGGATTTACAAATTTTGCCAAAGGGCACAGCGTATCAAACGGATGCCGGAATGACCGGGGATTATAACACCGTCATTGGCATGAAAGCCGAAGTACCCGTTATACGATTTACACGTAAATTCAGTGTTGAAAAACTCTCCCCCGGCGAAGGCGAGGGTACGGTGTGCGGTGTTATGATTGATACCGACTCCAAAACGGGCAGGGCGGTTAAAATTGAACCTCTGCGCCTTGGTCCCCGTCTTGCCAACACGCATCATTTTGGGTAATGAGATTTTATGGCTGGTCATTCACAATTTAAAAATATTATGCACCGCAAAGGTGCCCAAGACGCAAAACGCGCCAAGATGTTCACAAAAATCGGGCGTGAAATTACCGTTGCCACGAAATTGGGTGGCGGTGATCCGTCCGCCAATCCGCGCTTGCGCGCCGCAATGCAATCTGCGCGTCAATCGAACATGCCAAATGACCGGATTAAACGGTGCATTGAGGCGGGTTTGGGTTTGGGAGATACATCCGATTATCAAGATATTCGTTACGAAGGTTATGGCTCGGGGGGTGTTGCCATTATTGTCGAAGCGTTGACCGATAATCGCAACCGCACCGCCGGTGAGGTGCGCGCTGCCTTCACGAAATATAATGGAAACTTAGGTGAAAGCGGATCGGTTTCCTTTATGTTTGATCGCGTGGGACAAATTTTATATTCGGCAAAAATTGCAAGTGCGGATGCAATGTTCGAGGCGGCGGTCGAAGCCTTGGCTGAGAATGTCGACAGTCATTCTGACTACCATGAAATAATTACAACGCCCGATAATTTTGCCGGTGTGCGTGATGTTTTGGAAGAAAAATTTGGACCAGCTGAAAAATCCGGTTTGGTATGGAAGCCCAACATCACCACAACGATTGATATTGATATCGCGCGTGATTTGATGAAATTGATTGATGTGTTGGAAGA
>JAIXWE010000085.1 GCA_027482195.1 Alphaproteobacteria bacterium
AAATTACCCAAAGCTTTGGAACGTTATATCGAGATTGGAATTATTGATCGCCTGCGTGGCCTTGATCATATCCGATCAAAAATCACCGCGCGCGGACAAGATATTCTTGATCAAGGTCACAATAACCCAGGATTTGCTTACCAACATTTTTTTAAATTCATGAAAGTTGTGGAATCCGACCCCGTGCTTTGGGGTACACTTCCCCGTGATATGATCACACAAGCGGCGCAAGTTTTATTGGACAATCCTTCTTTCGGAAAGCTTGCATTCCCCTATCTTTTGAAGGAATTGGGCCCGCGCGCAGATTACCGAAGCGTCGTAACGGCCGACATGATTGCGCAAGCGGCGGCGCGCGCATTAAAATCTGAATCCTATAAATCTTTTGCACATCTTTACGAAAGTACACGCGCTTATCCGGAATGGAAGGAAGCAATTTCACCATCTGATGTTAGGCGCGCGCTTGATACGATGTTGCAAAAAAATCTCTATGTCTATCCCGCGACATTGATCATCAAAACCGCGCTTGACGATCAGCAAGGCCAAGATGTGGTGACAGCGGAGAGAGTGACAAAAACCGCAAACCTTGCATCCGATCTGCGCGAGAACTCTGTTTTTTCCTTACTTGTAACGGCGGTGAGCACTTATCCCCATTTGCTTGATGCGATTAAACCCGATGCGCGTTTGATTTTCATGTCAAAAGGCGAAACCGGTCACACGCATGATGTTCTGATCGCCTTCCCGAAAGAGGATGGTCGCCCGGTTGAACTCTCGGGTGGATGCAAACATGTTAGAGGTCTCAACATTCTGCAACGGCATTGGACAGGCAACCCAGCGCGCCAAGGAATCATGAGCCAAATTGTCGGCGTTTTCAAAACGGTGGCGAACGACCCGCATAACCCCTCAGCCCCCATCGCCCAGCAAGAACTGCGCAAGGCTGGTTTGGGGTAAGGAAAAAACCACACCAAAACATCTTATTTAATTGACATAGTCATAAAAATATCTCATGGTTATGTAATTAAATTTTAGGAGACAGCGAGATGGGAAAAGGATTTAAACGTAGCATAGCGGCCGCCTGCTTCTTGGGCGCATCCGGGCTTACTTATGATGAAATTAATACCATTTCGGATAAAACGCCCGAGGATGTTGCAGCTTTTTATACCGCAAGAGATAGAGCGGAATATAACGGTCTCAAAATGGCTACAGAAAAGCGTGGCCCCGTTTATGAAACTATTAACGCGGAATGTCAAAAATTATCCAAGAAAGAACCTTTTGTTTGGGGAGCCGGAGCCCTTTTTCATGAGCCGAAAACTGATACTGAAATAAAAGTGTCTTATAATTTTTGCATGGACAAAGAAATTAATGGAAGAATTCGTGAATTAGAGAAAGAGATCTCAGAAGTACCAAGCCCAGAAATGGCCACACAAAGTTATAAAGAATTCCAAATAAATGGGCTTCAAAATTTTTTACTTCTCTGCCTTGGAATAGGCGGTGTACTCTCACTTTCCGCGGGCATGGCTTTTAGAGAAAGCTTTAAAGATCGTGCAAGAGAGAAACTTCTTTCATCTGAAACAGATTCATTATTATCTCCGCGTGAATATTTTCAAGCCGCACTGAAAGGATTAGATAAACTTGATCCTGAAGAGCGCGCAAAGCTCGTGAATGATGTTTTGATGTTGGCCGCAGCGGAGCTTAACACCAGCGCTGGTAAGGCAATGACCGCAGCACATCAGGCTCAACAAGAGGCGGATATACTTTTAGAAGCAAAAAAACGTCATCTTTCTGAAATAGAAGATGCAATCGGAGTTTCAAGAAAATATTTGGAAAAACTTTTTCCAGACGCAACAGATGCGTTTTGGGAAGAGTTGAGAAAAGCCGCCGCAGCAGATCTTGCTGGAGAAAGGCCGCTTTTAACTGGTATGGTACACAAAAACGAGCCTTCGGGTCCATAAATTGAGGTTCAACAATCCTTAACCCTTTCCGGGCAGAATAGAGGGTGGTAATTCCACCCTTTTTTCATGATTCTGATTGATGACCGAGCTTGTCCCCTCTGCCTTAAAAAATGAATTTCAAACCGCGTTGAATAACGGGCATTTGACCCTTCATTATCAACCTATTGTGAATATGAAAACGGGTGCACTTTTGGGGCTTGAAGCCTTGATGCGCTGGAACCACCCTGTTCACGGCCCCATCTCGCCGGGGGTGTTTATTCCCATCGCCGAAGAATCCGGACTTATTATTGATGCCAGCAAATGGGCATTGAAAGAAGCCTGCCGCGCCCTTAAACGAATCGAAGGCCGCACTGGGCAAAACCGCAATTTATTCATCAGCGTGAATTTCTCCGCGCGCGATTTTGCAGAAGATAGCTTTCTAGAAGATCTTTACACCATCATCTCGGCGAGCGATGTGTTGCCCAACCAAATTCAATTGGAAATCAATGACGAATTATTGCTTTCACAACCTGATACGGCGGCGCGCAGCTTGGAGCTGTGCCGCAAGGCGGGGCTGAAGATTGCATTGGATGATTACGCAACGGCGCGTAATCCTCTTGAGATCCTTGCGCGCTTCCCTCTCGATACGGTGAAGATCGATAATATTTTATGCAAGACTCTCAGTAACTTGCCGGAACTTGTGCAAACCGCGCTTAATCGCAATATCACCGTCATTGCGGAACGTGTTGAAACGTCGGACGAGATGGCGCATTTGCGCGCGCTGGGCTGTGGCGCAGGTCAAGGATTTTACTTTTCACGCCCCATGCCCGAACGCGATGTGACGGAGCTTATTCTCTCCCCGCAACTTTTCGCGGGAAAAGTCGCTTAAAGCTTCACGGCTTCCCTTTTCATTTCACTGAAATTCATTAAGGTACTCACTTCATTTACAATGTGAGGTGAACCCCGTGACCCTTGTTCTTTCTGTTCTCAAGGAAACTGCCCTTGGCGAAGCCCGTGTGGCGGCAACGCCCGAAACTGTCAAAAAACTCATTGCCAAAAATTGCACCGTCATGGTTGAACGCGGTGCGGGCACGCGCGCAAGTTTTACCGATGATGCTTATGAATCAGCCGGAGCACAATTGGTCTCACGCGATGAAGCTTTGCGCGGACAAATTATTTTATGTGTGCAAGCACCGGAATCGGGAATCAAAAGCGGCGCAGTGCTGATCGGGCTTTTGAATCCTTACAAAGACCCGGCGCGACTTGAGAGTTGGGCGCAATCAGGATTAACGAGTGTGAGTTTGGAAATGGTGCCGCGCATTACGCGCGCCCAAGCGATGGATGTGTTGTCATCGCAATCCAACTTGGCCGGATATCGCGCGGTGATTTTATCTTCCAATTATTTCACCCGTGCCTTTCCAATGATGATGACGGCCGCCGGCACGGTGGCACCGGCGCGCGTGTTTGTCATGGGGGCCGGTGTTGCGGGGTTGCAAGCGATTGCGACCGCAAAACGTTTGGGTGCGATTGTATCTGCCACGGACGTACGCCCGGCCGCGAAAGAACAAGTGCAATCCTTGGGTGCGAATTTCATCATGGTTGATAGTGACGAAGTCAAATCAGCCGAAACCGCGGGTGGTTACGCCAAAGAAATGTCAGACGATTTCAAACGCAAACAAGCCACATTGATTGCGGAGACCTTAACCAAGCAAGATATCGTCATCACCACCGCACTCATCCCCGGTCGCCCCGCGCCGCAATTGATTACGGCTGAGATGGCGCGCTCCATGAAGCCAGGATCGGTGATTATTGATTTGGCGGCCGAGCAAGGTGGAAATTGCGCATTGTCAAAAATTGATGAAGTGGTTGTTGAAAATGGTGTGAAAATTATTGCCCCGCGCAATATCGTGAGCGACATCGCAACCGATGCCTCCGCACTCTATGCGCGCAACATTCTCAATTTATTGGGATTGTTGATCACCAAAGACGGCAATCTTGAATTCAACATGGCGGATGACATCATCAAAGCATCCACCTTGACCAAAGATGGTCAGATTATTCACCCGCAATTTCAAAAAGCAGGAGCATAAAACATGGACCCGCAAAGCAATATCGCTGGCCAAGCCTCGGACCTTTCCCGCATGGCGGAACAATTGTCACAACAGGCGCAAAAATTCGCGTTGGATGTCAGCTCATTTGATTACAACACGGCCGTGACACAAGACGGATCGTTTCTTGTCACGGGCTTGACCGTTTTTATGCTCGCGTGTTTTGTTGGATATTATGTGGTGTGGAAAGTGACCCCTGCCCTTCACTCCCCGTTGATGGGCATCACCAACGCCATTTCATCCGTGATTATTGTGGGTGCGTTGATTGCCGCAGGCCCGCAAGATTTTTCATTCTCAAGTGTTCTTGGTTTCTTGGCGGTGATTTTAGCATCTATCAATATTTTCGGCGGCTTTATTGTCACACGCCGCATGCTCTCCATGTTCCGTAAGCGAGGATAAATTCATGACAACATTCGCACCGCTTCTCTATCTTGTCTCGTCTGTTTTTTTCATTCTTTCTTTACGCGGACTTTCGTCACCGGAAACCGCAGGCAAAGGATTAAATTACGGTATCATCGGCATGGTGCTCGCCATCATCACCACACTTTTAACGCCTTCAGTGCAATCATGGGGGTTGATTGTTGCGGGGATTATCATTGGCGGATTAATCGGATCGTTCATTGCGATTAAAATTCAAATGACCGCACTCCCGCAATTGGTCGCGGCGTTTCACTCGCTCGTCGGTCTTGCGGCCGTGTTTGTTGCGGCCGCCGCGTTTCACAATCCGGTCGCGTATAATATCGGCACACCTGGGCAAATTCATCTTGCAAGCTTGATTGAAATGGCCTTAGGCGTTGCGATTGGAGCCATCACCTTTACCGGATCCATCATCGCATGGGGCAAACTTCAAGGGGTTATTCCCGGAAAGCCCGTTCAATTTTCGGGACAAAATTTTGTCAATGCGGGTCTTGGGCTTTTGCTTGTTGGTCTTATTGTTGTCTTGTGTTTCACCGAAAGTATTTTTGTCTTTTGGATGATTGTGCTTCTTGCTCTGGCACTTGGTGTGTTGTTGATCATTCCCATTGGTGGGGCGGATATGCCGGTGATTGTTTCCATGCTCAACAGTTATTCCGGTTGGGCCGCGGCCGGAATTGGTTTTACGTTGCAAAATAATTTGCTCATCATCACCGGCGCGTTGGTCGGCGCATCGGGTGCCATTTTGTCGTATATCATGTGCAAAGGCATGAACCGTTCGTTTTTGTCCGTTGTGCTTGGTGGTTTTGGCGGTGAACAGCAAGTCAACGCGTTTTCATCTGGTGACAAAACTGCGAAAATCGGCTCGGCGGAAGATGCGGCGTTCATCATGAAAAATGCCGCACGTGTCATCATCGTGCCCGGATACGGCATGGCGGTCGCCCAAGCGCAACATGTTGTGCGTGAAATGGCGGATATGTTGAAACATGCGGGCGTTGATGTGAAATATGCCATTCACCCGGTGGCGGGACGCATGCCCGGCCACATGAACGTGCTTTTAGCCGAAGCGAATGTGCCTTACGACGAAGTGTTTGAGTTGGAAGACATCAACCGTGATTTTGCTCAGGCCGATGTCGCCTATGTGATTGGTGCAAATGACATCACCAACCCGGCGGCGAAGACCGATTCTTCATCCCCCATTTACGGCATGCCCGTGCTCGATGTTGAAAAAGCGAAAACGGTCTTGTTCGTGAAACGCTCGATGGGGTCGGGTTATGCCGGAATTGATAACCCACTTTTCTTTGAAGATAACACGCTCATGTTGTTGGGTGATGCCAAGAAGATGACCGAAGATATCGTCAAGGCGTTGGAATAATCCGCAAAGATGATTGACAAAAATCTTCTGACTCAGGCGCGTTTTTCGCAACCTCACGGCTGGCGGTGGCACACATTTCGCACCGCGCGCAATTACAAAATCCGCATGGGATCGGCGCAACCCGAACAATCCACCATCCCCGCCGCGGCGATTGTTATTCTTCCTGGCTTAAGCGAGTTTGCGGAGAAATATTTTGAGCTTGCTCATGAAATGTTGGCGCGCAATTGTTCGGTGTGGGTTTTGGATTGGTTTGGTCAAGGGGAATCAGACCGCCCACTTGAAAACCGTCAAAAAATTTCATGTGATGATTTTGCTTATCATGTTGATGATTTAAACACTTTTATCATGGACTATATCAAGCCCGCTTCGATGCACCCGCACGTGGGGAAAATTCCCATGATTATGCTGGGGCATTCCATGGGCGGGCATATTGGTTTGCGGTATTTGGCGGAAAAGCAAAATAAAATTTTCGCGGCCGCCGCGTTTTCGGCACCCATGCTTGAAATCAAACAAGTTGAAAATTTTCCTTTTTTCATCCAACGCGCTTTAACCACCTTGATGCAAACGTCAAAAGATTCTTATTTGCCTGGCGCATCCGATTGGGGGCCGACACATCGCGCTGATCCCGCGGGGTTAAGCCCTTTCTCATCCGACCCGGTGCGGGATGTGCTGCACCGCGCGTGGTTTGAACATTACCCTTATTTGCGTGTGGGTGGGCCCACATGGAAATGGGCACATGAAGCGATTAAGTCTTGCGCGCTTTTGGCACATAAAAATCTTTTGAATATGATCAATATTCCGGTTCTTCTTGCGGCCGCCGGTGATGACCGGGTGGTGGGAAACCGCGCCATTGCACGTGCCGCCAAACTTATCCCGCATGCGCAACTTTTGGAGCTTCCCCAAGCCCGGCACGAAATTTTTATGGAGCGGGATCAATATCGCAAGCCCTTTTTGCGCAAAATTGACGCGCTCATTCAAGCGCATGCACGCAAAATTGGCTAAAATCAAAATTTATGCTTAAAGTAAGATAAAGGATAAAAAACATGGATGAGAGCCTTTTAAACAAACACCGCTTGGCAGACCGCATTCTTTACGCGTTGAAACTTGCGATTGAACAACAAGATATCAAAGTTGCCGACGCGTTGATGCAAGCGTTGGAATTATCCATGACGCGCAACACGGGCGGTGGTGAGTTTGTCGAACGCCGTGACTTCCCGCCTGAAATGGAAAAGGAATTAAGCAAGTTGCGACAAATCAAAGGCAAAGATAAAAAATAATCACTGCGTCAACGCAAGCCACGCATCCTCATCAAGAATTTCAACACCCAATTCTTGCGCCTTTTTTAATTTCGATCCGGAATCTGCACCGGCAATCACGTAATCGGTATTTTTGGAAACCGACCCCGCAACTTTCGCCCCCATCATCTCGGCCTTTGCTTTTGCCTCGGCTCTGCTCATTTTCTCAAGCGAGCCGGTAAAGACAACCGTCTTATCCGTCAGCGGTGTGTTTTGAATCACAACACGCACATAATCTTCCACACGGATACGTTCAACTAACGCCTCACATAAATGCATATTTTGCGGCTCGGCGAAAAATTCAATAATGTCGCGCGCAACCGATGGGCCAATATCTTCGATTCCCGTTAAGCGCGCAAAAGCTTCGGAGTTAACATCAGCGGCCGCACACATGTGATCCCGCCACTGATCAAAACTCACATAAACTTGAGCTAATTTGCGGGCGGTCGCTTCGCCAATTTGGCGAATGCCCAATGCATAAATAAAACGATCCAATGCTATCACGCGGCGCGCATCAATACTTTCAAACAAATTGCGCGCCGATTGCGCGCCCCACCCTTCGCGCGCACGAAGTGGTGTCAGACTTTTTTTATCGGCTTCTTCCAAATCAAAAATATCGGCCGGGGTTTTTATAAGGCCGTCTTGATAAAACTCCTCAATAATTTTTGCGCCCATGCCTTCAATGTCAAAGCCGTTGCGCGATACAAAATGTTTGAGACGCTCAACCGCTTGCGCCGCACAGATAAGCCCACCCGTGCAACGCCGCACGACATCGTCCCCCTCACGCACGGCATGCGACCCGCACACGGGACAAAAACTTGGAAATTGAAACACCTCAAGATGATGTGTGCGCTTATCTTTCAATACTTCCACCACTTGGGGAATCACGTCTCCTGCGCGTTGCACAACCACCACATCCCCAATGCGAATATCTTTGCGCGCAATTTCATCTTCGTTATGAAGGGTCGCGCGCGCCACCATCACACCCCCCACATTCACGGGAGCCAACTCAGCAACAGGAGTCAACGCACCCGTGCGGCCAACTTGAATAGTGATATTTTCAATGGTGGTGATGGCGCGTTCGGCCGGAAATTTATGCGCAATCGCCCAACGTGGTGCGCGTGCAACAAACCCCAAACGTTCTTGATAATCAAAACGGTTCACCTTATACACCACACCATCAATATCAAACGGCAATTCCGCACGCTGCGCCATCACATCTTGGTAATACTCCATGATCGCGTGAATATCCTCCACCACACATGCGGGTTGGGCTTGAGGGAATCCGAAATCTTTCAAGCGTGCACGCAAAGCTTCTTGGCTGTCTGCAAGTGCGGCGGAACAAAACCCCACAGCATAACCAAAAAATTTTAACGGCCGCGCGGCGGTTACGTGCTGATCCAATTGGCGCACCGACCCAGCCGCCGCATTGCGTGGATTGGCAAATATTTTTTGCTTTTGTGCGTCTTGCCGTTTGTTGAGCTCCAAAAAATCATCCCGGCGCATGTAAATTTCGCCGCGGACTTCCAAAATTTTTGGTGCGTTAGAAATAGAATGCGGAATGTCAGAAATCGTTTTCACGTTCGCGGTGATATCTTCGCCCTCTTCGCCGTCGCCGCGCGTGGTGGCTTGAACCAATACACCGTCTTCATAACGTAATGAACAGGACAGACCATCAATTTTTAATTCCGCCAAACATGCAGGCGGCGCATTGAGAGAAAGAAATTTTTGAACCCGTGTTAAAAAATCTTCAATATCTTCTTGCGAAAAACCATTCGCCAAAGACAACATCGGCAAGCTATGTTTCACTGTGCGAAAGCCCGCGGCCGGCTTTGCGCCGACTTTGGCCGATGGGCTTGAAGATGTTTTCAACTCAGGGAATTGCGACTCCAACAACTCAAATTCACGGCGTAAGGAATCGTAATCCGCATCGGAGATTTCTGGCGCGTCTTGCCCGTGATAAAGCTCATCATGATAATGAATTTTTTCCGCCAATTTTTTATGACGGGTAATGATGTCCGCTGATGGCTTGGTCATGCCGCTTCCCCGCGCGCATTTTGTGCCGCACTTTGAAGCAATTTTTGCGCGGCCGCACGCGCCTCATCCGTAATCACCGCGCCCGCCAACATGCGCGCCAATTCCTCAATTTTTGCGGCAAAATCTAAGTTACGAATTTCGGTCTTACCGGTGTCTTTCGCAACATTGAAATGATGATGTGCGGTGGCCGCAACTTGCGGCGAATGGGTCACCACCAATACCTGATAGATGCGCGCAAGCCGCGCCAAACGCTCCCCCACAGCGGCCGCGGTGCTTCCGCCAATGCCGGTGTCAATCTCATCAAACACGTAAACTTTTTGGCCCGCATGCGATTCCGCCAACACTAATTTTAAAGCCAACATGAACCGCGCCATTTCACCGCCCGAGGCGACCTTGTTCAACGGACCAAAATCGCCGCCATTGGTTGAGACCTCAAAAATAATCTGATCACATCCGCGCGGCCCCCAAAATTTTTCATTCTCCTGCGCGGTGCAGGTCACTTGAAATTTCGCTTTCTCAAGTTTAAGGGGTGGCAATTCCGCATTCACATTTTTTGCCAAAATTTTTGCCGCTTTTTGCCGCTTCGCGCTTAAATTTTGTGCGGCCTTGTGCCACGCCGTTTTCGCGGCGGTAACATTTTGTTCCAATTGCGTCAAACGCGCGCCATCATGATCCATCAAATCAAGCTTGGCGCGCAACGCATGTAAAAATTCCGGCAATTGCGCACAAGTGATGTTGTGGCGGCGCGCTTGCGATCTTAAATCGTGAAGACGATCATCAACCGATTCCAAAGACGTGTAATCATCGTCATCATCGCGGGTGAGGTGTCCGATATCACGCTCCGCTTGCTCCAAATATTTTTGGGCGTGATCAAGAGAATCGCGCACACTTGTGAAATTATCCGCGCCCAACTTATCCGATAATTTATCAACCTGACGCCATACGTGATGAAGCTGGCGCATGATACCATCATCGCCCGATAATAAATTTTCGATGATCGTACGCGACTCGGTGATGAAATGGCGATGTTGTAATTTTTGACGAATGCTTAAAAGCTCATCTTCCTCACCCTCTTGAGGGTTTAAAGCCGCAAGATCATCAACCGCGTGGCGCACATAATCTTCTTGCTTACGCGCCGATTCCAAATCCGTGAGTGCGGTGTCATAAACCTCACTTGCCTGTTTCCACATCGTCCATAATTTTTGAAGGGCCGCGCAATCTTCCTCCAACCCCGCATACACATCAAGAAGAGCCCCATGTTGGGCGGGATCAAGAAGACCATAGGTTTCAAATTGACCATGAATATCGACAAGATGTTCGCCAATTTGGCGCAACAAACTCACACTCACGGGTTGATCATTGATAAAGGCGCGCGATTTTCCATCCGCCGACAATACACGGCGCAGCACCATATCATCTTCGATTTCAAAACCTTGCTGTGATAAAATTTCTGCAATCACGGGCGGTGCATTTTCAAACACGGCCGTGACACTGGCTTGAGTTTGATTTTTGCGCACCAAATTCGCATCGGCGCGCGCACCGGTCACAAGCCCAAGCGAGTCAAGCAAGATGGATTTCCCCGCCCCGGTCTCTCCCGTCAAGGCCGTCAAGCCTTCGCCAATCTCAAGCGTGAGTTGGTCAATAAGAACGACATTGCTGATATGCAAAGACCGCAATGCCATGGGCAACTTACTCCGGCTTTAAAAGGGAATCCACGGTGCGATCGACCCAAGAACGTTGGTCGGCAATGCGCGCACGTTGTTGCGGATCAAGCAACGCGAAACTGTCTTGATACCACCGCGACCCGGGATAATTTGTACCCAACACGGCGGCGACGCGCGTGGCTTCGTCTTTCAATCCCAAGGTCGTATAAATTTCGACCAAGCGATGCAAGGCTTCGGGCACGTGGGTGGTGGTTTGATGATCTTGAATAACGGTGCGGAAACGATTAATCGCCGCATTCAACTCACCGCGGCGTTGATAATAACGCCCCACGGTCATTTCTTTTCCCGCCAAGTGATCAAGGGTGAGATCACGTTTGAATTTCGCATCGCGCGCGTATTTGCTGTCGGGAAATTTTTGAATGAGTGTGTCAAAAGATTCCAACGCCAAACGTGTTGTTTCTTGATCACGGCGCACATCGGCCATCTGTTCGTAATAACACAAGGCCTTGAGGTAATGCGCATAATCCACATCCGGATGACCGGGATGCAAATCAATAAAACGATCGAGCGCAATCACGGCATCATCATAACGCAAGCCCTCATAAGCGGCTTTGGCCGATAATAATTGCGCCTGGGTTGCGAATTCGGAATAAGGATGTTGACGCTCAACTTCATCAAAAAGTTTTGTCGCTTTTTGAAATTCGCCTTTATCGTACGCAACCTTTGCCTCACCAAAAATTTGATCGGCAGGGCGTTCAATTTGCGCTTGACGTTTTGCGTCCTCATCGGCTGAAGAACACGCGGTCAACGCGACAGAAGAGACAAGTGCAACAAGGAAAAAACGGAAATAATTTTGCATGGGTTAACCTTAACCATGCGGCGCAAAACTTCAATATAAATCAGGTAAAAAAATGGCTTAAGCCACAGCCGCCACGCGGGTTTTTTCGCCAGTCACCGCCAAATCGGAGAGGGCCGCGTCAATATCGATAAAAAGATCCATGGTTGTCCAGCAATCGGGCGCGGCAAACATGGCCTTTAAGATCGCGTTATTCATCGCATGCCCGGCCTTGTGCCCGTCATATTGGCCGATAATGGGCGCACCCGCCAAATATAAATCCCCCACCGCGTCCAAAACCTTGTGGCGGGCAAATTCATCATGGTAACGAAGCCCATCGGGGTTCAACACCGCGTTATTATCCAAGACAATGGCGTTATCCAACGACCCGCCCAATGCCAACCCTTGGGCGCGCAAGGCGGCCACTTCGTGTAAGAAACCGAACGTACGGCAATCGGCCACATCGGTGATGAAACTTCCGTTCAACATTTCAATCTCATACGCTTGCTTGCCGATAGATGGATGTGCAAACTCAATACTCGCGCGGAATTTTGAACCAATGGCGGGGCGCAATGTGACGCGTTTGTCGCCTTCTTCAATCACAATCTCTTTGAGAATTTTAATGGCCTTGCGTGCGACCGCTTGTGTTTTCAATCCCGCATCAAAAATCGCATTGACAAAATCTTCGGATGATCCGTCCATGATCGGCACTTCGGGGCCATCGAGTTCAATCACCGCATTATCAACGCCGCAGGCGCGCAACGCCGCCATCACATGTTCGACCGTGCCCACCGTGACACCATGCGCATTTCCAACAACGGTGCATAAACGTGTATCAACCACATGATCCCAACGGGCGGGAATCACATTCGGGCGGTCGGTGACATCCACGCGCACAAAAGAAATGCCCGCATGTGGCTCAGCCGGGCGCAATGTCATATGCGTTTCCGCACCGGAATGAAGACCAATGCCGTGAAGTGTAACGGGGCGTGAAACTGTGTGTTGCATGAAGACCGAATCCGTAAGGGTTAACGCAGTATTATTTATAAAATATCGGACTTTGCCGCACTGCCACAACTCACCCTGTGTGACGGATTGTTACAGATATAAGACTTTGATTCTATTTATCTTTTTTTGAGTATCCGGGTTCATTTTTTATTTGACATAGCCTTACGGATTCTGTAATTCCTATTCTTTCCTAAAAAGCATTTTTAATGAGTGAGTGTAAAATGAGTAAATTTGAAGATGTCAAAGACGGTTTCGCTAACAAATCCCTTAACCGAAGCCATGCCGCTGTGCGTGCGCGTATGCTTTATCTTATCACCCTTCCTTCCATCGTAGCGTCTTCGATCGGTGGAGCTTTTGCGGGCGCCGTGATTTTCTCACCCAGCCAAGAAAAAATTCGCGACACCTTGGTTGAATCCTGTGAAACACAAGTCGTCGAAGCTTTGGGTACAAAAGGTATCGGTAAGGGAGATATCATCACACAAGGTCAATCAAGCGAAACATACCGCGGAAGTTTTCAACGCAACGCCGATGGCAGCGCCACGTGTGTTTTTGTTACCAACGGGATCACAGAAAGCGGCGCATCGATGGAAGAGATACGCGTCAATCTTCCCGCACTGAAAATGTAAGATTCATTAAAAAACCCCTCAGAAAATCTGAGGGGTTTTTGATGATCTCAATCAAAAATATCTAAGATAGTTTTGAGCTTACTTTTCTTTTTATATTTGTATTTATAGTAATCATCATAATCATCATCGTCATATTTTTTGTAAGGCTTGTGATAACCTTGCGGGGGCATGGGTTGTGGTGGAGCCTGATAATAATCGGGAGGCAGTTGGTTTTTGGCTTTTGCTTGTTTAAAGCGCACAAAATCTTCCTCAGAATCGTCCATCGCGTCATTGACCATGGAAAGAAGTTTTTCCAACTCCCCCTTATCCAACCATACGCCGCCTGTGGTGGGGCACATGTCAATTTCAACCCCGTTGCGAATAATTTGCTTCATGGGTGACCCATCAATGGGGGATACAAGTAAAGGCATATTTTCCTCCTTTTTGAATGAAAATTTGATTTAGGTTTTTTGAACAAAAAGTCCATATGGGTTTTAACAAAAACCCCCGACCGAAATCAGGGGCTTTTGAGTAGTGGTATCAACTCAAAACTTTTGTGCGCTTTTTAATTCGCTTGGCGGCGCAAGAAGGCGGGAATGTCCAAATCCCCTTCCGCTTTTGGCGCGGCGGCTGGCGAGTCAATATTCAAACGCCCTTGAACAGGAAGCGGCGGAGCCGTGCGTTTTGCATTGCTTGCCTTTGCGGAATGACCAGCTTCTGCGCCCTCATCACTCGTTGCAAAATCAGAGTCAGACGCGCGGTGTGTCGCCGCAACAATTTCACGACGAAGGCCGCCTGTGATCCGTTCAAACAAAGATGGTTTGCGCGGGGCGGTGTGTGCCACCTCTTCCTCAACCATCTGATCATAGGCCGCGTGAGAAGCAACAGGCTGAGCCGCATTATGATGCGCCACAAATTGCGCATAAGATGGAGCCGGTTCGCGTTGTGATTCCACCGGTTCGGGCGGAATAAATTGCCCTTGATAACGTGACCCGCGCGGTGTTGTTTGCGCTTCCGCCGCTTGCACCTGTTGCACAAATTGCGCGTAAGAAGGGACAGGCTGCTGAATAGGCTGTTGCACAGATTGTTGTTGCACACCTTGTTGCGCGTAAGCTTCAGAAGGTGCGTAATAAGCTTCCTGCTGCTGAACTGGTTGCTGAACCGGTTGTTGCATGGGCTGTTGCATGGGTTGTTGGATTGGTTGCGGTTGCGCCGCATAAACAGGTTGCGCAACGGTGCGCGCAATCGGCTGAACAACCGGATTGGGTTGTTGAACCGGTGCCGTCATGCGCGCAGGTGTGCGCACCACATTAAAACCGGTTGTATAACCGCTGCGTGGTTTTTGCGCTTGCTGCCCGACCGCATCAATGCCCGTGGCAACAACAGAAATGCGCATTTTGCCTTCCATATTCGGGTCAAATGTGGATCCGAAAATAATGTTGGCATTGGAATCAACTTCATCCCTAATGCGGTTACAGGCTTCATCCACTTCGAACAAGGTCATGTCGAAACCACCCGTGACATTAACAATAACGCCCTTCGCACCCTTCATCGAAATATCATCGAGCAACGGATTGCTGATTGCTTTTTCGGCCGCTTCCGTCGCACGACGTTCGCCCGAGGCTTCGCCCGCACCCATTACCGCCTTGCCCATTTCCTGCATCACTGTGCGGATATCGGCAAAGTCCAAATTGATCAAACCTTCCAGCACGATCAAATCAGTGACGGAACGCACAGCCGATTGCAACACGCTGTCCGCCATGCGAAACGCATCGGCGAAGGTTGTTTTATCATTCACAACACGGAATAAATTTTGATTGGGAATGACGATCAATGTATCAACATATTGCTGCATCTCGGCAATGCCGTCTTCGGCCATTTTCATGCGCAACGTGCCTTCATAATGAAACGGCTTTGTTACCACACCAACGGTGAGAATTCCGCGCTCACGGCATGCTTTGGCAATGACGGGTGCAGCACCCGTGCCCGTGCCACCGCCCATACCGGCGGTGATAAACACCATGTTCGCATTATCCACTTGTTGAATGACGTCATCGAGTGACTCTTGTGCGGCCGCGCGCCCAATGTCGGGCTTTGCCCCGGCGCCAAGACCGGATGTTAAAGTTGTGCCAAGCTGGATTTTCGTGTCCGCCATATTTCCGGCCAAAGCTTGGGCATCGGTATTGGCGACGACAAATTTCACACCCATCATGTTTGAGGTGATCATATTATTGACGGCATTGCCGCCCGCACCCCCAACGCCAATGACGGTGATATTCGGGGTAAGTTGAGGAGCTTTTGACACAGTATTCATCCTTAAGTTAGTAAGTGGCATAAGAGACAGCCTCCTGCTGAGGTTTGTTTTTTTATTTTCCGAACAACCACGATGGTTGCTTCGGATGGCACCGCGATTCTATCGTGCGGTTTGTGAATGGGAATCCCTGAAATGTGCTGGATCACGCAATCATTCCCGTGGGATGGCGGGTTTGACCTCAAAACCGTTGAATCAATCTCTGCACAAAGGGCGTTAAGTGATTCAAATGATTCTGTTTTGTTGATTGTGAATCAAATCCATTTCTTGTCCAAGTAAAAAATCACCAAAATTGTGGATAAGTGGATAAATGCACCCACAAACTGCCCTGTTGCGATTCCGCCTGTATCCCAACGACTCTCTTGCGGCTTTTGGTGATTCGTTCCATGCTTGCCCCCAAGGTTAATCACAGTTTTGGAGGCTGAAGATGCGCATCCTTTTCACCCATGGGCTTTTGTTTCTCAGCCTCACTTTTGCAAGCTTGGCTCAGGCAAATCCAAGCGTGTTACGCACATCCCCTCCCTCTTCTTCCGAACCGCCCGCACAATGCCCTGATACGGGTCTTAAAGTGGGGCTTGTGACATCGGATGAAAAAGTTGTTCCGCCCGTCTGTTTCGAAGCTTTGGCGGTACAAGGATTATCACCACGCGCAGTTGATACAAAAAATTGCGAAAAAGATTCCGGATTGAAAATTGTTGGCACAGCCACCAGCGAAGGCTATGTGCAATCGCGTTATGAGATGGAAGGGTTAAGCGATTTAGGAATTATCATGTACCGCAAAATTGGGTCGGTTGCGGATGGGGATGTTGTTCAGACATTAAGTTACTCCGGCGGGTCTGGACATTTCTCAGAAGTTTTTGTGGTGACGTTAGAGGGCACAAAACTTACCCATGTACGCTCCATTGCGGCCGGAGATCGTTGTAACAACGGAATCACAGATGTGACGGTAAAAGACGGAAAAATTCTGATCAGCCAAAACATCACGCCGATTGATTTTATCACCCTTGCCACTGGGTCTGAACAAAATCTCAAGGCTTATGAAGATCTTGAAGCCTCGGCCGCAAGTTGTTTTGCCGTGGCGACGGTGGATGAATCGGGCGCGTTGACACGCGTTCAATTCGACAAAGATGTTTTGGAAGGGCGCGATGCGGAATGGGTGGCGCGCTTTGGGCTTCAAGCTTGCTTTGATAAATTATTTCAACAAAGTTTGGTGGAAGAAAAATTCGCGTTTGATAAAACTTCCTTCCAATCTTGGGTTCAGAATTTTTTGAAAACTTGTAAGAAGTAAGAGCCTCACACAAAGATCACGGAGGAACCACAAAGCTCGCAGAGAATTATTTTATATTTTATCCTCTGTGTTCTTTGTGAACCCTTTGCGCACTCTGCGTGAGGTGCTTTATTTTCTGCGAACAAATCTGCGATTTGCTTTATTTTCTACGAACAAATCTGCGATTTGCTTCGCTTACCAATTCTCACGTAGCCACATTTTCACGCGTTGCCACACATTGCCCGATTCCACATTCGATAAAATATCACCCGGCATTTCATGCGTGCGTTCCGTGACATAGGTTAATAATCCGGCCGCCACAGAAAATGCGGGGCCCGACACGGCATCGGGCAAACCATCAATGCGCACCGGGCGGCCCAAGCGCACTTGTTTATCAAGAACCAATTGCGACAATTCCCTCAATCCCGCAATTTGCGATGCGCCTCCGGTTAAAATGACCCGCCGCCCCGCAACACCGGCGATTCCATTATCGTGAAGACGCGCGCGCACCATCTCGAACGTTTCTTCCAACCGTGGTTGAATAATGCTCACCAAATAAGAACGCGGCACATGATTGGGCGCAATGTGATCATCCTCACCCAAAGGTGGTACATCGAGTAAATCTTTATCATCCGTCATGGTGGCAATGGCCGACCCATAAAGTGTTTTCAAACGTTCGGCCGCGGTCAAGGATGTCGTCAACCCTTTGGCGATGTCGGATGTGACATGATGCCCACCCACGGGAATGGCGTCGGTGAAAATCAATTCCCGCCCTTGAAAAACGGCGATCGATGTTGTGCCGCCGCCCATGTCAATGACGGTGCATCCCAAATCCAATTCATCATCCACAACCGACGACAACGCGGCCGCATAAGGGGACGAGGTCAGCGCGGTAATATCAAGATGGGATCTGCGAATACACGATGCCATGTTGCGCAAAGCGCCCATTTGTCCGGTGACAAGATGCACATCCACTTCCAAAGATTGCCCATATAATCCGCGCGGTTCTTTGATACCTTCGTGGCCGTCAATGCGATACGCAACCGGAATGGTGTGAATAAGTTCAATGTCGGTTGCACCCGCTTCGCGCACCGCTTGGTCTTGTGCCTTGGCCAATGCGCGGCGAATGTCATTATTGGTGACAGCTTCGCCCATAATTTGCACATCAACCCGCATGAGATGCGAATGGGTGTGAAGAGCGGGCACATTCACCACCACTTCACGCAAAGGGTAACCGCGCATGACTTCGGCCGCCATATTTTCGGCCGCATCCACCGCTTGGCGAATGGCTTGCTCGGCCGCATCCAAATCAACAACTGTGCCCGATTTTATGCCCTTTGACGCTTGGTGCCCAATGCCGATAACATCAACATTTCCCGCATCATCTTTCACACGCGCGATAAAACATGCAATCTTGCTTGACCCAATATCAAGCGCCGCAATCAATGATCCTTTGGAAGTGCGCGCTGTCATCTTAAATACTTTTATCTTTGGTAAAAGAAGCGTTTAAGGGCGCGGCCGCACCCGGTTCGGTTTGCACAATAATGCGGCCCGCATCACGCAAATCGACCGTATCAATCCGCCGATCCAAAATTTTCTCTGTGGCTTGCGCATCCGCCAAACGTGCAATCGCCGCACCCATATCCTCTTCCGGTAAGCGAATGGTGATTCCGTTTTTCAACATCACATCCCACCGCCGGTCACCGACCCATTTCGCCGCCTCAACACGTGTGTTTAATTCCGGCTCCGCCTTGAGAATATCTAAAAGTGCGGCCGCATTTTGTGGTGCATTTTGCCCGACAATAATCATCAAATGGGAAAACCGCCCCAAATCGCGGGTGGTGAGCTCCACCCCTTCGCGATCGACCAATGCTAATTTGCCGCCCCGTTGCCACAGAGCAAGCGGCGTGCGTTCGGTTAAATGCACATAAAGCGTATTGGGAAAGCGGCGTTCAATACGGGCATATTTAACCCATGTTAATTGCGTGACTTTTTCTTGAAGTGTCGCAATATCAACCGCAAAAATAGGCGTGCCCTTTGAAACATTCAACAATGTTTTCAAACCGGCGCGGTCAACATAATGCCGCCCTTCGACAAAAATATTGCGCACCTCAAAACCTTGCGATGCGGTTTTTTCATGAAAGGCGGTTTGCACATTTTCCATGCGTGCTTGCACCCAAGGGGAGTGGGTGAAGAAATAACCAATTCCGCCCAAGATCGCCACACTTAAGCCCACCACCGCAACGCGGCGCAGACCGTAAATTACGCGCGCTGTTGCGCCCGCGCGGCGGTTGAGGATGGTTGTGCGGCGGGTGCCGCGTGAGGTTGAATTTGTCCGTGACATAAAGCCGTTTCAACAAGATGGGAACAAAGTTGCACAAAAGATAAACTATTATAAACGCATTGCGAAGGCCCGATTGATTCCGGTGTTAAGCCGGGCGGGTTATTAATTTCAAGAAAATATAATCCATCAACCCCGCGCGTTTCATCAAAACGAAAATCACACCGTGCCAAGCCGTGACATCCAATCGCCTTATAAACTTTCTCCGCATTGCTTAAGGCCAGATCGTAAACCTCTTGCGGAATTTTCGCCGGCAACACAATTTCGGTGCGCGTGTCGTGATATTTCGCTTCATAATCAAAAAAGCCGGTGTGGGACACAATTTCGGATACGGCTTGGGCCTTGCCGTCCAACACGGCCACGGTTAATTCACGCCCGGGGATATATTCTTCCACCAAGGCCTGATCGCCATACACCCATGATGCTTTTAAATTGTGAAGCGTGTTGTCGCCCTCTTTGATAATCAACACCCCCACACTCGATCCTTCGTTATAACGTTTGATCACATAAGGGCGCGGTAATAACTTTTCACTTAAAACGTCCTCACATGTGGCCAACATGCCGCGCGGCGATTTGACACCGACCGTCGCCGCAATTAATTTCGCCATCGGCTTGTCCATATTGATGGCGGAGGCCATGATGCCGGAACAGGTGTAAGGAATTTCCATCAACTCACACAAACCTTGAAGCGCACCATCTTCGCCCATGCGGCCGTAAATATTGTTAAAAATCGCGTCGGGTTTTATGGCCGCAATTTTGGTGACAAGACCCACAATATCTTTTGTGACATCCAAGGTTGTGACGTTGTAACCGCCGTCACGCAAAGCCTGTTCCACCACCCGGCCTTTGGTGATAGAAACTTCGCGTTCGGCGTTCCACCCGCCGACAAGAAGAATGATATTTTTGCGCATGAAATCCCAATGGGGTTGACGTGATTTCATTATGAAGAAACCCGTGGAAAAAACCAGCGAAAAATGATTAAAGCAGCACGCCGATCCGGCGAATTTCCCAACGCAAATCAATATGAAAGCGATCTAAAACGCGGCGTTTCACTTCTTCGCCCAAATCTTCCAGGTCTTGTGCCGTGGCGGTGCCTGTGTTGATCATAAAATTCGTGTGCTTTTCCGACATTTGCGCACCACCCATCCTTAAGCCGCGCCCACCCACTTGATCGATCAACCACCATGTTTTGGTGTCGGGTGGTAATCCCACCGCCTCCAATTCCTGTGCGGATGGGTTGGCGAAAGTTGACCCTCCCGTTTGCGATTTAATCGGTTGTGATTCTTCACGCCGCGTTTTGATGTCACTCATGCGTGCGTTAATCACGTCTTTGTCTTCTTTTAATCCACGCATCGTGCATTGCGTGAAAATAAAATCTTCCGCCACACCACAATGGCGATATGTCATGTTCATATCTTGGGGCATGAATGTCACACGCTCACCACTGCGCGTTATACCTTGCGCGTTGATCAAGATATCTTTCATCTCGCGCGCATACGCTCCCGCATTCATGCGCAACGCCCCACCCATACTTCCCGGCACGCCACAGAGAAATTCCAATCCGCCCACACCATGTTCCATGGCCGCATTTGCCACATTGATATCAAGTGCGGCCGCACCTGCCGTGACGTGAGTATCTTCAAAAGAAATATCGGTAAAGCCGCGCCCCATACGCACAACCACACCGCGCACACCGCCATCACGCACAATGGTGTTCGATAAAACACCCAACACCGTGACCGGAATGTCGGTGGGGCAGTTTTTCAAAAATTCTTGCAAATCATCCGGGTCTTCGGGCTTGAATAAAATTTCCGCCACACCGCCACACCGAAACCATCCCACCGCACCCAAAGGTGCGTTCTCAGTATAACGCCCGCGCACCATCGGTAAATGATCGCGCAAATTATCCGGCATGTGATTTTTTCTGTTGGGCAAAAATTTTGTCCAACTCGCCGGGTAAATTTTGCGCCCAATTGGTGATCGACCCCGCACCCAAACAAATTACAAAATCATGCGGTTGCGCAATCTCGGCAATGACATCCGCTAATGATTCCGGATTCTCCAACGCGCGCACATCACGATGGCCATAGCTGTGAATACCGCGTACTAAATTTTGTTTATCAAAACCCTCAATCGGGCTTTCGCCAGCGGTGTAAACATCGGCGATGATCACGGAATCGGCATCATTGAAACATGTACAAAACTCATCAAATAAAGATTGCAAGCGCGTGTAACGGTGGGGTTGCATCACCGCAATCACCTTGCCGCCGCTTTCTGCAACTGCTTGGCGTGCGGCTTTTAACACGGCCGTAATTTCAACCGGATGATGCCCGTAATCATCAATCACCGTGATGCCGTTACTCACGCCTGTGCGTGTGAATCTGCGTTTCACACCCGCAAAAGAAGAAAGCGCATTTTTAATCTGCGCATGCGGCATTTTAAGACGCACCGCAACGACCACAGATGCAAGAGCGTTTAAAATATTATGCGCACCCAACATTGGCAAAAAGACATCTGAAATTTTCTCCGCCGTTTCATGAAGCAAAATATCGAATGTGGATCCAAGCGCGCTGTGACGGATATTCACCGCCTGAACATCGGCTTGCGGGTTAAATCCGTAAGTTAAAATCAAACGATTGGTCAAGCGCGGAATAAGCGATTGCACAACCGGGTGATCGGAACACACTACGGCAAAACCGTAAAAAGGAATATTGGTCACGAAACTTTCATATGCATCAATAACACCATCAAAATCACCGTAATGATCCATATGTTCGGCATCAATATTGGTAATAACCGTCACGGTTGCGGGAAGACGCGTGAAAGATCCGTCGCTTTCATCCGCTTCGACCACCATCCATTCCCCATGGCCCAAACGCGTGTTCGTGCCGTAAGAATTCACAATGCCGCCATTGATGACGGTTGGGTCAAAATCACCTTGCTCTAACATATGGCCAACCAAAGATGTCGTGGTTGTTTTGCCGTGCGTGCCGCCAATCGCCACCGTCCATTTCAAACGCATGAGTTGCGCCAACATATCGGCTCTGGGCACAATCGGAATAAAATGTTCGGCTGCATAAATCCATTCCGGATTGTCGGGCTTCACCGCCGATGACACCACCACCGCACTTACCTGTTCACCGTTTTGCGTCTGTAAATTTTCCGCTGCATGCCCGATGAAAATTTTCACACCTTTTTTGCGCAAACGCGTGACGTTATAATTCTCGGCAATATCACTTCCTTGAACTTTATATCCAAGATCAATCAAAATCTCGGCAATGCCGGACATGCCAATGCCGCCAATTCCGGTGAAATGCAAAACCCCAATATTGGCGGGCAAATGGCGCATGATGTATCCTTTATATCTGGTGTGCTTGGCGTTTTTTTACGCGAAATTTTACCGCCTGGCAAGAATATCTGCCCAAATTTTCGCCGTATCGGGCTGCGCAAGGGCGCGCGCATTTTGGGCTTTTCGTTGCAATATGTCCGGCGCCGTTAAAATTTCAGAAAGCTTTGCCGCAACGCTTGCCACTGTCATCTGCTTTTCCTCCATCATCCACCCCGCATCCCCATTGACCGCAATGCGTGCATTATAATCTTGTTGATGATCCCGATTCCATGGATATGGCACATAAAAAGCGGGGCGGCCAGCGGCGAAATTCTCACTCAACGTGCTTGCGCCCGCGCGCGCAATCATCATGTGACATGTGTTTAAACGCTCTGGCATATCATCAAAAAAACTTTTTAATTCATACGCAATTTCGGCTTGGTTATAAATTTCTGCAACGCGCGGTTGGTCGTCTTCTTTTACTTGATGCACGACCGCTATTTTTTCTCGCATATCGGGGTCAAGTTGCGCCAAAGATTGAGGAATAAGATCAGTAAAAACTTTTGCGCCTTGTGACCCCCCAACGACCAGTATATGAATTTTATCACTCATATCTGGATAAGGTCTTAAACCAATTGCGGCAATGGCCGCCCGCACCGGATTTCCGACTAGGTGCGTTTTTGTTTTAAAATTTTGCGACATTTTTGAAGTATTGTGAAAAGACAGAAAAATATCTTTGGCCAAAAATCCCAAAATTTTATTCGCCGCACCTAAGATCGCATTTTGCTCATGCACCGCAGTGTAAATTCCCAAAATTTGTGCGGCGAAAACGGGCGGTGCCGAAGGATACCCACCAAAACCAATCACCCTTTTCGGGCGGGTGCGCAAAAAAAGCATGAGCGCTTGAAAAAACCCGTAAAACAAAGGGAAAATGAATTTTATTTTGCCCATAACACCCCCACCCCACGTGCCGGATGATAAAATTGTGACATCTTCCGCGGGTTGGCTGTGTAAATATTTTTTACCGCGCGCATCGGTTAAAAACTTCACGCGCACTCCGCGCGCACGCAACTCATCCGCCAAAGCAATGCTCGGGAAAACATGGCCACCGGTTCCGCCCGCACATAAGAAAATAGTTTCCGCCATTATAAATTTCCTCGGCGCGTTGATACACTTAATCCCGCACGGGCGATTGCCGAGCGCGTTTGACGCCGCGTTAAACCCAGCACAACACCCATCGCAAATCCCATCGCGATAATCGAAGATCCGCCATAACTGATAAACGGCAACGTCATTCCCTTTGTTGGCAAGATATGAAGACTTGATCCCATATGAACAAAAGCTTGAAGTCCGAACATGGCTAAAATTCCGCCGACGGCCAAAACACCAAACAAATCATTGCTCTCCATCAAACGGTTATATCCGCGCAAAAGAATGAACAAATAAAGCCCGACAATAATCAGCGTGAAAAATAATCCAAACTCTTCCCCCGCAACGGCAAAAATAAAATCGGCGTGCGAATCCGGAATCGAATTTTTGATCGTGCCCTGACCGGGGCCTGTGCCGAAAAAACCCCCATTTGCAAAGGCTTCTAACGACCGATCAACCTGATAGGTATCGCCGCTTTCGGGGTTCATAAACCGGTCAATCCGTGACTTGACGTGATCCAATGTTGAGTAAGCCAAAACCAACCCCACCGCCCCAATCACCAACATCACCACCATGTAACGAAACGGAAAACCCGCCAGAAAAATTTGCACGGCGAACATCGCACTTAAAACAACCGTCATCCCGAAATCCGGTTGAATGATTAACAACACCACACATGATAAAAATAAAAGTGCGGCAAATAAATTTCCGTGAAAAGATGCATATTGTTTTTGATGCGCCATGAACCATGCGGCAACAATTGCAAAAGACGGCTTTACAAACTCACTTGGCTGTAACGATAGTCCGAATAGTGAGATCCAACGCTGCGCGCCCTTCACTTCCGCCCCGACAAAGGGAATAATCATCATCAAAAAAATTCCACCCAGTAAAATAACTGTGCCAAGGCGGCGAATATATTGAGGGGACAAAACCGAAACCACAATCATCACCAAAAAAGCCGGCACGGCCATGATAATGTGACGCGTAATAAAATGTGCATCATCAACGCCAATACGAATGGCCACAGGGGGGCTTGCGGTCGCGACCAAGGCAACGCCAAATGCAAATAAAATAGTCACCGCAACCAATAATCCGCGGTCAACAGTCCACCACCACTCGGCAATTGCCGATCGGTTGGTGCGCGAAAAAACTTGTTGGAACTGGAACATTATAACTCCTTCACCATATGGGCGAATTGATCACCGCGATCTTCGAATGATAAAAATTGATCCCAAGAGGCGCACGCGGGAGAAAGCAAAACAACCGCATCTTGTGAAAAACCCTGCGCATCTTGATGCGCTTTTTTCAAAGCCTTATCCAATGTGCCGCACGCGGTGACATTCACATTTTTTTCACTCAACCATTGTGTAAAATTTTCCTGCGCTTCACCAATTGTATAAGCACGGTGAATTTTCGGCATAAAACTTTCCAAGCCGTTTAATCCCCCGTCTTTCATTTGCCCACCACAAATCCAAAAGATATTATCAAATGTGGCCAGGGCCTTGGCCGTCGCATCCGTATTCGTCGCTTTACTATCGTTAATATAAGTAACGCGGTTTATTTTTCGCACCTGATATTGCCGATGTGGCAAACCGGCAAAACTTTTCATCGCATTGAAGATTGCATCGGATTCATAAGCATAAAGGCGACGTAAAGTGGCATAAACAGCAGCCACATTTTCATGATTATGCTGCCCCGAAAGGGTGGGAATCTCACGCAGATCGCCCACATGTTGCACGATTCCTTCGGATGAATCATATAAAATTCCGTTTTTAACAAAAACGCCTTGCGCAACCTCATGCTGTGTTGAGAAGGGAATGACATGACGGTTTGATTTTTTTAAACGCTCATATATTTGCGCGGTTGATGACGTGTCGATACCGACAACACTCAAGCCATTTTTGTTTTTATCAAATATTTTTTCTTTGGCGACAATATACCCATCCATTCCCCCATGGCGCGGCAAATGATCAGGCGTAATATTTAAAAGTACGGATGCGCTTAAAGATATATGTGGCGTTAGTTCCAATTGATAAGAGGATAACTCAAGAACATATGTCTCGCCGCGGGAAAGAAGTGGCAAATCAAGTGCGGGTACGCCGATATTTCCACCCATCTCACAACGGCGAAATTGTTGCAAACAATGCGCCATGAGTGCCGTGGTTGTTGATTTACCATTCGTGCCAGTAATACCAATGAAATCAGCATTTTTTTGAATTTGTGCCAAAATATCAACATCACATATCAAAGGAATATTGTGCGCCTTCGCGTAAACCGCCAATGGATGAGGTTTTGGATAAGTGTGAGGAATTCCCGGCGACCATAAAAAGAAATCAAAGGCAGCGGGGCCATTCAAAACATCGTGCACAATAAAGTTATTTTTATAAGCTTCATCGCGTAAATTTTCTTTATCGTCCCATACGCTTACTTGTGCGCCGTGATGTTGCAAAAACCGCGCCGCCGATAATCCGGTTTTTCCCAATCCAACGACGTGAATTTTTTTTCCAGCAAACATGTCTAACGCAACTTTAATGTGGAAAGACCAATAAGCGCCAAGACCACGGCAATAATCCAAAAACGAATAACGACAGTCGGTTCCGACCAACCACTTTTTTCAAAATGGTGGTGAAGCGGTGCCATTTTAAACACACGCTTTCCGGTCAACTTGAACGACGCAACTTGAATAATCACCGAAAGTGTTTCAATCACAAAAAGCCCGCCAATAATGGCCAAAACCAATTCATGCTTGACCATGATCGCAATCGCACCCAACACGCCGCCCATGGCGAGTGAGCCCGTATCACCCATAAAAATCATTGCGGGTGGCGTGTTATACCACAAAAATCCCATCGCACCGCCGACCAACGCCCCGCAAATAATTGCAAGCTCCGCCGTGCCCGGCACATAAGGAATTTGCAGGTAAGTTGAGAAATCAACACGCCCAACCAAATAAGCAATTAAACCAAAACATGCAGCCGCGATTGCAACGGGTACAATCGCCAACCCATCAAGCCCATCGGTCAAATTCACGGCGTTCGATGCGCCAATCATCACCAACACCGCCCAAAGGAAAAAGAAAATTCCCAAAGGAATAAAAAAATCTTTGAAGAAAGGAACGGCAACACTTGTGGCAATTTTTTCAGGCAAAGCAAGTGTTATTCCCCATGTCGCAACAACCGCAATAAAAAATTGACAGACCAGTTTTAATTTCCCCGACAGCCCTTTTGTATTGCGTTTCGTAAGCTTTAAAAAATCGTCCCCAAAGCCGATAAGACCAAACCCGACCATGACCAATAACGCGATCCAGATGAAAAGATTGTTCAAATCAGCCCATAAAAACGTCGCGAATGTCACACTGATGAGAATCATCACACCGCCCATTGTCGGTGTTCCCGCTTTTTTAAAATGCGTTTCCGGCCCATCATCACGGATCGGCTGACCAGCACCTTGCAATGATTTTAAAGTGCGAATGACCATCGGACCAATCGCAAGCCCGATAAACAGCGCCGTGAGAATGGCTCCGCCCGTGCGAAAGGTAATATAATTAAAAAGATTAAAAACAATATATTCGTCCGCCAACGGGGTGAGAAGATGATACAACATCACATTATCCTTTACTTTTCTTTGACTGAGGAAGATGACGCAACGCTTCGACAATGACACTCATGCGACTTCCCAAAGACCCCTTCACCATCACCACATCACCAGGCACCAAAACATCGGGCACGATTTCCGCCAATTCCTTTGATGTCGTACGGTGAATTTTGCGGTTATCATTTGGCAAAGCGTCATGTAAATTTTTCATCAACGCGCCGCATGTATAAACAAAATCAACATTCGCCGACTTAATCGGTAATGCCAAATCGGCGTGCAAACGCGCTGAATCCGGGCCTAATTCCAACATGTCGCCCAAAACCGCAATGCGCCGCCCACCGCGCCCGGGATCAATCAACGCCAAGACACGAAATGCCGCCTTCATCGCAACCGGTGAGGCATTATAACTCTCATCAATCAACGTGATGGGGTTTTCAGGATCACCGGAATCAATCAATTCCCGCCGTCCGCGTCCCGCCATCGGCTCGATATTGCCCAAAATCTTTGCGGCTTTTTGTATATCAAGATTCATGAGCTTCAAAGCAAGCAAAACCGCTAATGCATTACGCGCATGATGGGCACCCCCATCACGCAATGTGAACACAATTTCCTCATCAAGAATACGCGCCTTTGCACGCACACCATTGCGCGCGACCAAAGTTTCAATCAACACCGCATCATTATTTTCATGATCACCAAATGTGTAAACGTGCGCGACGCCGAAACGTTGTGCTTGCTCTTTTAAAATCGGCAATTGATCCACATCGCCGTGCACAATGGCAACACCACCCGGGCGAATCCCTTTAAAAACCTCAGCTTTTGCATAGGCAATGCCATCAATCCCTTCGGGGAAATTTTCAATATGAACGGGGGCAATGGTGGTAATCACGGCAATATCTGGCTTGACCATATCCGATAAGGGTTCAATTTCTTTGTGATGATTCATCCCCATTTCAAATACGGCGTAATCACACCCCGCATGCATGCGCGCCAATGATAACGGTACACCAAAATGGTTATTATAACTTTTTGTTGACCAATGCGTTTGCCCAAAGGTGGACAATACCGCACCAAACATTTCTTTGGTGCCTGATTTTCCAACACTGCCCGTGATACCCACTGTTTTGGCGGCACATCGCGCGCGTGCTGCATGCCCTAAAATTTGCAAAGCGTGAAATGTATCATCCACAACAATCAATTTTTTTGAATCACAATCGAGAATCGGATGATGAACAAACGCCGCCACCGCCCCCTTCTCAAAAGCCGTCTTCACATGATCATGACCATCGCCGTGATCACCTTTAAGGGCGATAAAAAGATCACCCGGCTGCAAAGTGCGCGTGTCAATCGACACGCCGGTTGCAACCCACTCACTCGGGATCGTGATGTTAAAAACCCTTGCTAATTCAGCAGAACTCCACAATGTATGGGGCGGGGCAAGAGAGAGGTCGCAAAAATTGGTCATTAAAAAAGGTCCTTTGGTTACAGTTTTTTACGCAAAAAATTTTAATTCATCATGGCCGTGCGGGCTTCCTCAGCATCATCAAAAGGTTCAATGAAATCTTCGAAAATTTGGCCTTGCTCATGCCCTTTTCCGGCAATCAGAACAACATCGCCTTTTTTGGCAATTTGAATTGCGCGGCGAATGGCGGCGCGACGATCATTAATTTCTTCCGCTTCTGGTGCGCCTTCTAAAATCATATTGCGAATAAGTTGCGGATCTTCTGAACGCGGATTATCATCGGTGACAATCACATGGTCAGAAAGTTGTGTTGCCAATCTTCCCATCACCGCACGCTTGCCGCGATCACGGTCACCGCCACAGCCAAAAACACAAATCAATTTTTCCATTGTATGCGGACGCAAGGCTTTCAACACTTGCTCCAATGCATCCGGCGTATGGGCGTAATCAACGTAAATCGCCGCGTCTTGCGGGTGACCTTTTACCAACTGTAAACGTCCAGGAACACCTGATAAATTGGGTAAAATATCAATCACGGCTTGCAAACATTTCTCGCGTCGCGCCAAAACGAGTCCGGCGGCACATAAGACATTCATCAACTGAAACTCCCCGACAAGCGGAAGAATAAATTCAATTTCTTGACCAAAAATATCAAGCTTCACAACTTGACCTTGTGGACGTGGTGTGCGTGCAAGAATTTTTAAATGTTCTCCTTGATATCCGTATGACCAAAAACGTATATCTCGGCTTGCACAAATTTCTTTGATCATCGCACCTTCGGGAATATCGGCATTTATAACCGCTGTGCCACCGTCGCATAAAACTTCTGAGAATAAGCGCAACTTGGCCGCACGGTACTTATCCATCGTCAGATGGTAATCAAGATGATCACGGGTGAGGTTTGTGAATCCGGCGGCGGAAATTTTGACACCGTGCAAACGATGTTGTTCCAATCCATGACTGGATGCTTCCATCGCAAGATAAGAAATTCCGGCGGCGGCCATATCGGCCAAGGTCGCGTGCAACGCTACCGGGTCGGGCGTGGTCATGCTCAACGGCAAAGGCACATGCACACCTTGCGCGCCCAATGTTCCCAAAGAGGCCGCCTCAACACCCAATTTATGCCATATTTGTTGACAAAAAGTGACCACGGATGTTTTGCCATTTGTGCCCGTCACCGCCACAACCGTTTCGGGCTGCGCGCCATAAAAACGTGCGGCGATGTGCGGTAACAAAGCCCGCGGATCAGAATCAGAAATCCATACAATGTGATCAAGAAGATCATCGGGCGCGGATTGATCGGCGATAATTACATCCGCGCCATTGGTGATGGCATCAGAAATAAAATCGCGTCCGTCAAAACGTGTACCGGTCACGGCCACATATACAAAATGACGGCGCACGGCGCGGCTGTCTGATGTGACACCTTTAATCTCAATATCAACGTCAAGTTCTTTTTGAAGAAGGGTTGAAAGTTTCATGTTCAATGCCCCTCTCCCGAAACTTTGTGCAAGAAAGGACGAAGCGGTTCCGCTAAATCGGGGGCATCTTGTTCAGGTGCTAAATTATAAAGCGGTGCGAAACTGCTTATCACACGCGCCACCGCCGGAACCGCAACCCATCCGGCGGTTGCGTATCCAAAACTATCTTTATTCGGTTTTGGTTCGTCAACCATAATAAAAACAGCATATTCCGGATCTGTCATCGGAAAGACGCTGACGAAAGATGAGATGCGTTTATCATCCAAATAACGACCATTGACGTTCTTTTGCGCGGTGCCGGTTTTGCCGCCGACCATATATCCTTTGACATCTGCTTTGCGCGCGGTTCCATCGGATACAACAAGGCGCATGAGCTGGCGCATTTTTAACGATGTCTCTTTTGAGATGACACGTACCGATGTTTGTGGTTTTGATTTTTCATCCTTCATCACCAAAGTTGGGCGCACCAATGTCCCGCCATTGACAATCGCACTCACCGCCGAAACCAATTGAAGGGGAGTCACCGCAATTCCGTGCCCATAAGATGCGGTCAGTGTATTAATATCGCGCCATGGCGTGGGCATCAGAGGACGACCCATTTCATCAATCTCAAAATCCATCCGCTTCATCAAGCCAAGGTCAGAGTACATCGCTTTTAAGCCCTGTGTCCCAATCGCTTCGCCCATCAAGGCGGTTCCGATATTCGAGGAATACATGAATACTTCCGGTACGGTCATGACACGTTTTTCGGGACGAAAATCACGGATAATGCGGTTGCCGCGATGAAGGGGGCTGCGTGCATCAAATGTTGTCGCCATACTGACTTTCTTTTTTTCCAACAAGGCAGCGGCGGTAAAAATTTTGAAAGTTGAGCCAAGCTCATAAACACCTAATGTCACACGATTAAAACGATGCAGATCGTTTTGTGCCGCACTTGGGTCATGCGGATCAAAATCGGGAAGTGAAATGGCCGCCAAAATTTCACCATTCTTGACATTCATAATCACACCGGCTCCACCGATACCATTAAAATCGGAAATGGCTTTTTGGGTTTCGCGGCGCAAAATATGTTGCAAACGAATATCAAGACTTAAACGAATTGTGTCTGAACTTTTTGTCAAAAAGCTATTAAAACTGCGCTCAATTCCACCCAATCCTCGGCCGTCAACATCCGTATAACCGACCATGTGCGCGGTCAAACGCCCTTGCGGATAAATGCGTTTATAATCATACGCAAAGCCCAAACCCGGATCGCCAATATTGAGAATCTTTTGTTGTTCTTGCGGTGTCAAGTTGCGGTGAATCCAAATAAAGCGGCGTTCCGATTGAAATTTTTTCAACAAATCGCCATAAACCAAATTCGGAAATATTTTTGTCAGCTGTCTCGCGGTGCCTTCGGCATCCGTCATTAATTTTGCATCCGCATAAAGCGATGCGGTTTTTAGCGAGGTTGCCAAAATCACACCATTGCGATCAACAATATCACCACGCCGTGCAAGATGTGTCTTGCTCACATCATCTTCACGCGTGGCTGTTTCCTCAGCGGCATGAAAATATCCTTGGATAATTGTGACATCAAACAAACGCCCCGCCACCACGATATAAGCCAATAAAATAAAGCCCACAATCAACACAATGCGCCCACGCGCCTGGTCTAAGGCAGAAGACCGTTCACCATCAATACGCATTGAGAAATTGAAAGGAGAGCGTGAGATCATGGCACACTCTCTTGGGGGGTATCAGGCATCAATGCATTTTGCAACACGGCGTTAAAATCATCTTCCCCTGTTGGGCTTGCCGAGTCGATGGCGGGCGAAGCGTGTTCGCTTAATTCTTTTTTCGGTGTATTTTCTGAAGATATGTCGGTTGAGACGTGTTGAATTTCGGGAGCAGTAACTTCTTCTTCAGGTTGCGGAATCGCACTTACAGATTCCACAACATGATCAACCGTAACCGATTGCATGTTGAGATATTTTGACGCCAATTCTTCCAAACGGTCGGGCCGGTTTAAATAATCCCATTCCGCTTTTAAAACGCGCAATGATTCTTCTTCTGCCTGTTTTTGATCTTGCAAACGCGCCAAAATACGTTCTTTTTCTTGCACATTTTGCGACACCCAAAACAGCAAGCTTGCGGATATCACCGCCAAAACCAAAGATAAAACTGTCGAAAGCTTGAGCGCAAATTTCATCAACTCTCCTCCCTGATACGTAAGGCGGCACGAAGTTTTGCAGAACGAGAACGGGGATTGACGCGAAGCTCAGAAGGGGAAGGAGCAAGGGGCTTGCGTGTGAGGAGGGAAAATGTGCGACGGGTTTGTACAGTCTCAAACGGAACGTGGCGTGAGGATTTGGGGGCCTCTTTCGCACGGGCGTTAAGAAAATTTTTGACGATGCGATCTTCCAAAGAATGAAAAGTGACAATCACCAAACGCCCTTGGTCTTTCAGAATATTTTCGGCCGCCTCGAGGGCGCGTTCTAACTGACCTAATTCATCATTGACTTTAAGGCGCAGCGCCTGGAATGTTCGTGTTGCGGGGTCTGATTTATCCTTGTGTACGTAAGGTAAAACACTGCGGACGATGTTTGCCAGCTGAAACGTCGTTGTGATTTTTTCAATCTGGCGTGCCTTGACGATGGCCGCCGCAACACGGCGCGAATAACGCTCCTCCCCATAAGTCCAAATGAGAAAGGCTAAATCATCTTGCGAAAGCTCATTCACCAAATCGGCCGCGGTGATCTCTTGCGTTGTGTCCATACGCATATCAAGCGGGCCATCAAAACGAAAAGAAAATCCGCGCGCTGGCGTGTCAATTTGCATCGAGGACACACCCAGATCAAGAACAATGCCGTCCACATAATCTTGACCTAAATTTTTAATCTGTTGATCCATCGCGTCAAAACTGCCTTGAACAAGGCGTAAGCGACCCGAGAAATTTTTACCCCATTGTTGAGCCAAATCATGCGCAAGTGGATCACGGTCAATGCCGATCACATGACACTCTGTTTGATTTAAAATAGCGCGTGTATAGCCGCCCGCACCAAGCGTGCCGTCAATAATGACTTCGCCCGCTTGCGGGTTTAAATATTGCAATACTTCATCGCACATGACGGGGACATGAGGATCAGACATTATTCCACATCCCTGTCTTTAATTTTAACCGGCCCATTTTGCATGAAAGACGGCAAGGTAATTTGACCTGACTTGATATTGTTGCGCGCTTTTGTCATGCGCTCTGCAAATAATCCTTCATTCCAAATTTGAAATTTTCGCCCCAACCCGACAAACATCGCCGTATCATCAATACGCGCATGTTTGATAAAATTATCCGGTAATAAAATACGTCCCTCATTATCAAACGGGCACACACATGAATCTGCGAAGATGGATGTTGCAAGATCATCTTGTTCGGGTGAAAACAAATCGAAATGATCAAGGCGCGCGGCCAGCTCCTTCATCATCATTTGCGTGAAACCTTCAAGACAAGGTTGCGCAGCCGAGCGAAAAAGAACCACACCTTTGAAACTATAGCCCGAGATTTCCGCGCGAAAAGAAGCCGGAACCGACACGCGATTCTTGCGATCCATCTTGTTAACAAAATTCGACAGAAATAACGTCACACGACGCCCCTCGGAAAAAGAAAATAACAACCCCGTAAGCTTACACCATTACATGGGTTTAAGCCGTACTTTTATGGGATAGCATGGGATTTTATGGGCCGTCAAAGGCTGATTCTGGCAAAAAAGAGTTTTCCCACGAATTTCTGTGGGTAGATCTGGGGGTAAGTTTGAAGATAAAATTATATGACATAATCATGAGGGACAGTGAGGAAATGAAGAGCTTCTCGGCGGTGTGATGGCCGTCACAAGAAGCTGTTTCATAAAAATTTTGAGGAGAGGAAATTTACGAGGCTTTGGTGTCTTTTATCTGAGCCGCATCGTGAACCAATTGCGCCACCACGGATGGATCAGCAAGCGTGGAAACATCACCAAGTGAATCAATTTCGCCCGATGCAATTTTGCGCAAAATGCGGCGCATGATTTTCCCCGACCGCGTTTTTGGCAAACCGGGTGTAACGTGAATAATGTCCGGTGTTGCAATCGGACCGATAATTTTGCGCACTTTTTGAATGATATCTTTTTTGATGTCATCACTTGGTGCAAGACCTGCATTTAAAATCACAAAAGCATAAATACCTTGACCTTTGATATCATGCGGAAATCCAACCACGGCTGATTCCGCAACTGCCGCGCTTTCATTAATCGCACTTTCAATTTCGGCTGTGCCCAAACGGTGACCCGAAACATTGATGACATCATCAACGCGCCCCGTGATCCAATAATCACCATCTATGTCACGGCGTGCGCCGTCACCTGTGAAATAAAATCCTTGATAAGTTGAAAAATAGGTTTGCTCAAAGCGCGCGTGATCACGAAAAACCGTGCGCATTTGTCCGGGCCAACTGTCGGTAATCACCAAACTTCCTTCACAATTCCCCTCTTGAATAACACCGTTTTGATCAACAATGGCGGGCTTAATTCCAAAAAACGGCAAGGTGGCGGAGCCCGGTTTTTGTGTCACACCGTCAAAAATAATTGGTGTGATCAAATGCCCACCCGTTTCGGTTTGCCACCACGTGTCAACAATTTTACACCGACCCTCTCCGACCACATCATGATACCAATGCCAGGCTTCCGCATTAATCGGCTCCCCCACCGTTCCCAAAACGCGCAACGATTTGCGCGCGGTGGATGTTACAAATTCATCCCCTTGCGCCAGCAATGACCGTATCGCCGTAGGTGCCGTGTAGAAAATATTCACCTGATGTTTATCAATCACATTCCAAAAACGAGACCATGTTGGATAATTTGGCACACCTTCAAACACCAACGATTTTGCCCCATTCGCAAGCGGGCCATAGACAATATAAGAATGTCCCGTCACCCACCCGACATCCGCCGTGCACCAATAAACATCATCTTTGCGGTAATCAAATGTCACAAGATGTGTCAACGCCGCATAAACCAGATAGCCACCGGTTGTGTGCAACACACCCTTTGGTTTGCCGGTTGAGCCCGATGTATAAAGGATAAAAAGCGGGTCTTCCGCCATCATGGGAACGCAATCACATTGCGTATTTTGCTCCTCAACAAAATGCCACGCCACATCGCGTGGCGATGTCAGTACGAGCTCAGCACCCGTGCGCGGATAAACAAAAACGGTGTGCACATGATTTAAATTCTTAATCGCTTCATCGACATTTTCTTTCAACGGAATAATTTTTCCGCCGCGCACGCCCTGATCCGCCGTGATCACCACATGCGATTCACAATCTTCAATCCGGTCGCGCAAAGATTGCGGCGAGAAACCACCAAAGACAACCGAATGAACCGCACCAATGCGCGCGCATGCCAACATCGCATAAACCGCTTGTGGAATCATCGGCATGTAAATGGTGACACGATCACCTTTTTTCACACCGCGCGCCTTTAAGGCATTGGCAAGACGACACACCTCATCTTTCACGTGCGCATAGGTAATGTGCGCGGAATCTTTTGGATCATCGCCCTCCCAGATCAAGGCCACATCCTGCGCCTTGTGCGGCAAATGCCGATCCACGCAATTATAACAGGCATTTAAGACACCATCCTCAAACCAACGAATGGTGACCGGATGTTCAAAAGATGAAGTGCGAACATGGGTTGGAAATTTTTCCCATGATAAAATCTCGGCCGCCTTTGACCAAAAACCGTTTGAATCTGTGATCGACCAGTCATAAAGACGGTCATACTCCGCACGTGTTTTTGGCTTAAGGTCGTCCATCACTTAATCAAGCCCGACGGCCGCTTTGTAAAGCTCCAAAAGCTCTTCTTCCTCGCGGCGTTTATCGGTGTTCATTTTGCGCAAACGGTACACTTTGCGCAAAGTTTTGGCATCAAAGCCAACACCTTTAGCTTCGGCATAAATATCTTTAATGTCATCCGCTAATGCTTTTTTTTCTTCTTCCAATTTCTCGATACGATCCAGATAAGCGCGCAAACGTTGCCCGGAAACACCGCCCACATCTTTTGTTTCCGTCATATCATTCGCAGTATTCGCGCGTGCGTTTGCAGTCGCCATAGGTTACTCCTTATCAATGTCAAAGTGAAAAATCACCTTAAGGCAAAAGAGGACGAAAGCCCAGATAAAAGAAAAAAATACCTGTGAAACATGGGGAAAATTAAGAAGCGGACGACCAACGTTCGATGAAAACACGGGTGTCATTTTGTGCATTTACCCGGCCAATTTGCACACGAAGCGTGAAATTGCGACTTTGCGGCATCGCCGCCGCGGCCTTCAAGGATGTTGTGCCGCGCGGAACATACGACACAAGCACAGGTATTTCAAAAACCCAACGATATGTCCCGCTTAATACCCCTTGGGACAATAATTGCGGTGGTGCTGCGGCCACGGCACGAAGCGTAATATCTCCATTTTGAAGATCCGTGACCACACCCGAATTTTGTAACCACGTTTGAAATTCTTGCACCGCGTAAGGTTCAAAATTCATGCTCAGTTTTTGTGGATCAGGTTGCGGCTTATCCAGCGTCAAAGAATTTGTGACGGCCTGGCTCACCCATTCTTGAAGTGCGTGGGTGGTCATGTGCGGTTGATCGGGCGATGTCAGCACACCCGCTTGGCCTTTGCGTGTGTCATAAATTGTCATCAAATTATTTTGCGGCACCTGTGCCGATTTATCCGTTGGAAAGGGGGCTTTCAACGTATCTTCCGGTTGTGGCCCCACCGGTTCATTCAACACTTTGCGCAAAACTTGGCTGACAATATTCTCGGCCATAACGGTTTGCGGCATCATAACGATACCGATACAAAAAACGAAAAGAAGAAAACGTGTCATGTGCGTGTGGTGCGAAACCCCTGAAAGGCAGAGGCCGTATCTTTGATCTTACCCAAAGTGCGGCCAATTTCCATGATATTTTGAATGCGCCGGTCTAAAAACGCGTTTGTGATCACGCCGCCCTCGGATTCATCATTCACCCACACCATCGTTGTGCCTAATAAAATCGAGGATAAAAGACCGCGTTTGGTGTGGCGGTTGTAATCGGTTGCGGTGTCGCCCGCCCATGTCCAAATACGGTCGGCCGTGCGCCACAAAACGCGTTGGCCTTGCATCACCCGCATGGGCAACGCCCAAAACGCAAGGGATGATTTGACCACCTCGCGGTGTGGTTCCAAAATTTGAAACCGTGTGGTCACGGCCAAACGAATGCGATCGCGCACGCGCAAACTTTCCAAGGGCACGCGCGCCAATTTTTCCATCATCAACCGATCCGTTTTATCGGTGAAATGTGCCACGACATCCGACAAACCATTGGGAAACACGGCCAGCGCCATACCGTCTTGATACCCCGCCTTGGTGGCCGCCTTGACCACAGAGTCCCACACCCAACCTTCTTGCGCGACATCTGACAAAACAGTGTCAATAATTCGGTCACGCATAATTTCAACATTATCCGGCATAAACATCCCTTTTGTTTGATGTGTGAGCTTAGCATAAAAATATCCGGTTTTGTACTTTTGACTTTATTGCGCTGCACATCCATATTGAAACCTTATGCGTAAAAGGAAAAAGGATTTTGCAATGCAAGATTTTGACGAAAATTCGATGGGCGGGCGCGTCAAGCGTTACGGGCGTGTGTCAACCACCATGGCGGGGTTGGCCGCACGCTTGATGGGTGAAAAATTTTTAGGAATAAAAATCGCGCGCTCTGATCACGCGGCTGAGTTGACACAGGCTTTGGGCAATCTCAAAGGCCCGTTGATGAAGGTCGGGCAAATTTTATCAACCATTCCCGAAGCTTTGCCCGCCGAGTACGCGCAAGCTTTTCAACAATTGCAATCAAACGCGCCACCCATGGGATGGGCGTTTGTGCGCCGGCGCATGAAGGCGGAATTGGGAGTGGATTGGGAAAAGCACTTTCAAAATTTCTCACAAGAGGCCGTCGCCGCCGCATCGTTGGGACAGGTTCATAAGGCAACAGATCACAAGGGTCGGGTTTTAGCATGCAAGCTTCAATATCCGGACATGGCATCCGCCATCACCGCTGACCTCAATCAATTGAAAATTATTTTTTCAATTTATGAAGCGTATGACAAAGCGATCAAGACATCACAAATTTATGATGAATTAAAAGACCGTCTTTTCGAGGAATTGGATTATGTGCGTGAGGCCAATGCGTGCCGCATGTACAGCCACATCTTACGCCATGAGAAAAATATTCATGTGCCGGAAGTGATTGACGAATTATCCACCACGCGGCTTTTAACTTCGACCTGGCTTGAGGGTAAAAAAATTCTCACCTATGTTGACCGGTCAGTGGAAGAACGTAATATCGTTGCGATGAATATGTTTCGCGCATGGTATATTCCGCTTTATTTTTACGGCATTATTCATGGCGACCCGCATTTGGGAAATTACACAATTCGCCCCGATCACGGTGTCAATTTACTCGATTTCGGGTGTATTCGCGTCTTTCGCCCCGATTTTGTCAACGGGGTGATTGAGCTTTATCGTGCTTTGCAAAATAATGATATGGAGCGCGCCGTTCATGCGTACGAGATTTGGGGATTCAAAAATCTTTCCAAGGAAAAATTGGAAACCTTAAGCATTTGGGCGCGGTTTTTATATGAACCAGTTTTGGAAGATCGTGTGCGTGTGATTGGTGAAGCAAAACACGGTGTGTATGGCCGCGAGACCGCGCAAAAAGTTCATCAAAAATTGCGCGAATTGGGCGGCGGCATCACCATTCCACGTGAATTTGTGTTCATGGATCGCGCGGCATTGGGTTTGGGGTCTGTTTTTATTCATCTGCAAGCTGAGATTAACTGGCATCAGCTTTTTGAAGATATGATCAAAGATTTTGATGAGGCTTCTATCGCCAAAAATCAAAAAGAAATTCTGACACAATTTCATCTTGCGTAATTTTTTTTGCGAGGGATTTATGAAACTTTTTATATGTCTTGTGATCAGCTGTTTTGTGTTCTTAAGCGGGTGTGTGCAAGCGCATAACCCTGATCCCGCGCATAATAGCCGCAACGCCCTTGATTGGCCGGGCGTTTATCACGGTGTTTTGCCATGTGCAGATTGCACAGGAATTGACACCACCCTCACCCTGAATGCTGATCAAAGTTTTGTGAAAAAAATGCGTTACCTGGGTAAATCGAAGAAAGTTTTTGAAAGCGCGGGGCGATTTACCTGGATCAAAAATAATTCATCCATTCATCTTAAAGATGCCCAAGGACGCGATGACGGACGTTTTCAGGTGGGCGAAAATCGCCTTTTTATGTTGGATCAAACGGGGCAAAGAATTCAAGGCGCATTAGAAGATAATTATATCCTTGAGAAAAAGTCCGCTTTTTGATTCAAGCTTGCGCATTAAATTACGGGCGCGGTGCACTTACATTCGCCTGACCCGCGAGTAATTTCATCACCGCGCGGCTTTGCTCGACGCTATCAAGCCTTACAACCGCGTTATCGGGCGCCTTGTCACCCACACCAAAGGAAACACCATTCATATCATTGACAACCGCCATCATCGGTTGATCCGCCACCGTATCACCAAAACAAATTGGCACGGATCCTGACTTTAAAAGTTTTTGAAAAATGAAATCCGTCGCACTTCCTTTATCAATACCGTGTGGCACAATTTCAATATAGGTATCAATGCCGGGTTTATGAACCGCGATGATGTTTGCAACATCCCCCGCTTCTTGACGGGCGATATGTTGAAAGTGGTTATATGCGCGGATAATATTTGCAGGATCAACATTTTTTAAGCTTAAGGTAATTGCACAGCTTTTGTGATCTTCGACAATCACGCCCGGATAATCGGGTACCAAAGTGTGAAAAAGTTTTACAAGCTGACCATGCCCTTCAACCGCTTTTTTAAAGGCGGCTTTTAAGGAGACAGGCTCAGCGATATGTGCACCGGTTTCTGTCGCCACCCACATATTGGGAGATGAAGATGGGAAAAGATTGCGCACAAAAATATCAGGCCGACCGGTGTTGATCGAAACCGGGTTGCCCGCGCTTTGAATCTGGGTAAAAATTGCATCAAGCTCAAAGTCCGGCTCAACCGGATCGTGAATTGCGGGTTTACGATTGACCAAAGCGCCATCAAGATCGGTGACAACAAGAAGTTTGCCGTTGATCACCGCATCAATCAAGCGCGGCAAATGGGTTTCCAAACGGTGAGGCATACGCAGTCCCTTTCACGCAGATAATTTTTATGAAAAGAATATACAGGATTGCGATGATCTTTGTCAAAATTAATTTGGTGACATGGCTGGATCGAAGCCCGCTCCAGATTTTGCCGGTGCGCCTGATTCCAAGCGCGCCAAAAGGCTTTTGGAGGATTGCCAGCCAATTCCATGTTGCTGAGCCAGATCTTGCGTCATCGGTTTGATATCAGAACTTTTTAAGACATTTGCGGCATCTGCTGTGAGGTCGTGCAAAATTTCAACCTCATAACCCAAAGCAACAGCATCAAGAGCCGTTTGCGCCACGCAGATACTTCTGTTCAAACCCAACACTGAAACCCGAGTCACATTTTGATTTTGTAAGAAATAATGCAAATCACCATGCACGCCGTATTTTTCTATTTCAAAAGCCGAGCTTGAATCTTTTTGAAATGTTTGCCCGCGCGCAAGGCGCGCAACGCCCAACTGGTTTTGCTGCGCGTAATTATCATCTAAAAAATCTTGGTTGAGAACACTGCTCATATAAATAATGTCGACAGTCTCAGGAAGCTTTTGCAGAAAGTCGTCCACCCGCGCCACAAGCTCGGCGCTGTTATCAATCATCTCCAAAAAATAATTCTGCATATCAATGACAAGACATGCCGCGCGCGCAGGTGAATCCGCCACGTCTTCTGAGGCCGCGGAAAAGCTTTGAGATGCTTTTATATGTGTCATGCGTTTTAAACTGCTCGTTTTTATTATTATGAAAAAATCTTAACGAATATTTGCCCTTAATGCAAGTTTTATATCCTTAAAACCAAACTTTATGAACCGTTTTTCCCTGCTGCGCTGCGGGATAAAGGGATGTGGTATCCGCGCTTTAAGCCTGCTAATACTTGCCATCTTTTAATCTTACTTTTGTTGCGAGGGCGCTCCCATGTCCATTCAAGATGTCTTGATGACCAATATTATTTCATTAAATAAAAACGCGACCATTGGCGAAGCCATGGCCACCTTAAAGCAATATCATTTAAGTTCCGCCCCCGTGACGGATGATAACGGCGTTTATCTTGGCAAATTCGGCATACGGTGTCTTTTGCGCGCCCTTCTTCCCGCGGCTGTGACAATGGAAGGCGGATTGGGGCATGTTGACTTTTTATTGGGCACCATGCCGGGCATTGCCAAGAAAATGAAAAAGTTAGAGAGCCAAAAAATTTCTGAATTTCTCGATAATGATCTTGCACCTCTCACGCTCGAAAGCTCGTTACCTGAGGCGATGCGTTTGATGTGTGCCTATAGCGGATCTTTACCGGTGATTGATAGTGCCACAAAAAAATTGGCCGGTGTAGTTTCCGCACGCTCTGTTTTAAGCAATCTTGAAATTCTCTATACGGCTATTTCCTTGCGCCCTGATGAGATTAACGAAGATGATTTAGAGCTTCTCAGAAAACACAAAGTTATTTCGTAATATTTATTCGTGAAAGGGTAACCCTATGAGTATTCTTGATCCGCTTCTTCTTGCCTGTTTGGTTATGGTGATGGTGTATTATTTTGTCATTAGTGACAAAATGAACCAAGCCGTTGTCGCCCTTCTTGGTATGGTTTTGGTTATCGTTTTGGGTGTGGTGACACAAGAAGAAGCCATCGCCGCGATTGATTTCAACACTTTGTTTCTTCTTATCGGCATGATGGTCATTGTTTTGACCATGAAACGATCAGGGGTGTTCCAGTTTCTGGCGATTTGGGCGGCGCGGGCATCGCGTGGAAATCCCCGCGTTCTTTTTATTCTTCTGTCATTAATAACGGCCTCATTATCCGGGCTCCTTGATAACGTGACCACGGTTATGCTGATTGTGCCAGTTGTTCTTTTGATCACCGAGCAATTAAAATTGAAAGCCTGGCCGTTTTTATTGGCCCAAGCCTTTTTCTCGAATGTTGGCGGAACGGCGACCTTGATCGGGGATCCACCAAACATCATTATCGGCTCGGCCGTTGGTTTTTCCTTTATGGATTTCGTTTATAACGCAGGCCCCGTGGTGGTTATGTGTCTGGTTGTTTATGTCGCTCTTTTTGATTTTATCTGGGGACGCCACATGACCACATCCTTGCGCGCCCGCGCGCATTTGTTGCGTTATAACCCGGTTGCCGCCCTTGAAGACATTCCCCTTTTGTACAAATCGTTGTTCGTTTTGGCATTGACGATTGGAAGCTTTATCTTCGGCCACATGTATTTTCACATCCAAACCGGAACATCGGCGCTTGCGGGTGCGGTGTTGCTTTTACTTCTCGATAGCTGGAAAATTGACAAAGAAGAACGCAACAAGCGCGTGCAAAAAGCTTTTGAGCATGTGGAGTGGGAAACGGTTTTCTTTTTCCTTGGTCTTTTTGTTGTCGTGGCCGCGCTTGAAAAAGTTGGTGTGCTCAATTTCTTCGCCGAACAAATGGTTACCTTTACCCAAGGTGATTTCAACACAATGGCGATGGTGATTTTATGGGGCTCTGGGCTTCTCTCCGCCTTCATCAATAACATCCCCTTCGTGGCGACGATGATTCCGATTATCAAAGATATGGCTCCGCAATTTGGCGGCGCAGAAGCGATTAACCCATTATGGTGGTCGTTGGTCTTGGGTGCCTGTTTCGGTGGGAACGGATCATTGATCGGAGCCAGCGCGAACGTGATCGTTGCGGCTTATGCCGGACGGGCGAGCCAACCAATTTCATTTATGAAATTCACCTTGGCCGGATTCCCGTTGATGTTGATCTCGATTGTTATCAGCACAATCTATATCTACTGGCGTTACCTGTAAAAACACGGCTTGGTTGTTTGAATATTATTGATTCTTAGATAGTTGCTATGAATGGTTTTCGAGCGCACTATAGCCTTGCGCTCGGTTAACTATGTTCCTCTGTGAGCCAAAAATGAAAAACAAGCAACACATCACGTTCCAGGATCTGAATAAATGGGAGATTTTAATTGTGATCGCCGCACTTGCTGCGATTGCATTTCATTTCTTGCTCCTCACCACATCTTTTCGTGACATTCCTCTTCAAATAATAATCGTGGCTGGGGGCTTGCCGCTTCTTGCACAGATTGTTGCAAAACTTCTCAAGGGTGATTTTGGCGCAGACCTTATGGCGATTATTGCCTTGATCACCGCGGCCATTCTTGGCGAGTACCTTGCCGGAGTTTTGATTATTATCATGCTCTCTGGCGGGCAAGCGTTAGAGTTTTACGCGATGCGCAAAGCGTCTTCGGTTTTGCGTCTTTTGGCGGAGCGCATGCCGTCTGTTGCACATCGTAAAAATGGTACAGAAATTGAAGACATCGCACTTGATCAGATCAAAATTGGTGATGAGATTGTTATCTACCCGCATGAAACTGCGCCCGTTGACGGTGTTGTTATTGAAGGCCACGGGACGATGGATGAATCTTATCTGACAGGTGAGCCGTATAGCATTACCAAAACCCCCGGTGTGGGTGTTTTATCTGGTGCGATTAATGGGGAAGCGGTGTTGGTTATTCGTGCAGAAAAAATCGCAAGCGATTCCCGCTATGCCCAGATTATGCATGTGATGCAAGACGCCGAACAAAAACGCCCCGCCATACGACGGATCGGTGATCAGATTGGTGCAATTTTTGCACCCTTTGCATTGCTTGTTGCGGTTGCTGCGTGGTATTTCACCGGTGATTCCACACGCTTTTTAGCCGTGTTGGTGGTTGCAACGCCCTGCCCGCTTTTGATTGCTATTCCGATCACGCTTATCAGCGCGATTTCAATGGCGGCCAAACGCGGAATTATTATCAAAGACCCCACTGTGTTGGAACGTCTTCCGACATGCCGCACGGCCATCTTTGATAAAACCGGCACACTCACCTATGGCAAGCCGGAAGTGACCGAAATTCTTCCAAGACCCGGGCTTGACGGCGATGATATTTTGCGCCGCGCAGCCAGTCTTGAGCGTTATTCCAAACACCCGTTGGCGGAAGCAATATTGGCGGCAGCGAAAAAGAAAAATCTTATATTAATGGATGCAACCACGGTCTCCGAAAAACCTGGCCAAGGCTTAAGCGGAATTGTTGATGGACATGAAGTTAATGTCACCAGCCGCAAGAAATTTCTTGCCGCACATCCTGAAATGAATGCACATCTTCCCGCGACCGCCGCCGGGCTTGAATGTTTGATTGTCATTGATAATCAATATGCCGCGACCATTCGTTTGCGGGACGCACCGCGCGATGACGGAAAGCCTTTTATCGCCCATTTATCACCCACTCATAAATTTGATAAGGTGATGATTGTATCGGGCGACCGTGAATCGGAAGTTTCTTATCTTGCCAATCTTTTGGGTATCACAGAAACATATGCGTCACAAAGCCCCGAACAAAAGGTGGAAATTGTGCGTGCGCAAACGGCACTTGCCCCAACGCTTTATATGGGCGACGGCATCAATGACGCGCCCGCCTTGGCGTCGGCCACTGTGGGAATCGCATTCGGGCAACACAGCAGTGTCACCGCAGAAGCCGCCGGCGCCGTCATCATGGAAAATTCATTGGTGAAAGTGGATGAACTTATTCACATCTCAACCGACATGCGCAAAATTGTTTTGCAAAGCGCTCTGGGCGGTATGGCATTGAGCATTATCGCGATGGGTTTTGCGGTGGGGGGATATATCACGCCCGTTGCCGGCGCCTTGCTTCAAGAAGTGATTGACATTCTTGCCATTGCCAACGCCCTGCGCATGACATGGCAAAAACAAGTCAAAGTGGATATTTAGTTTCGAGAAATAACGCGCTTTTAACAAACTAAACCGTGGTGATTTCAATTTTTCCTTCAAGAGTGCGTTGCACTGGGCATTTGGCGGCAATTTCGATGAGTTTTTTGCGCTGATCTTCCGTCAATAAATCGCCTTGTACGCTGATGTGTTTTTTGAACACGCCGACCTTGTCAATTTTTTGGAAGGTGAGCGTGACCTCCACTTTCTCAAGCGGCCATTTTTGTTGAAGCGCGTACCAACGCACGGTCATCGCGGTGCATTCCCCCAACGCCGCCGTGAGAAGATCATATGGCGCGGGACCAAGATTTTTTCCGCCCGCACCTTCCGGTTCGTCACCCGTAAAAATGTGACCGGAAACATCAATGGACACAGCATAATTACTTTGTCCGGTTTCATTGATATGCGCGGTAATTATTTTATCTTCTGACATGATGTTTTCCCTTTAGAAATATTTGCAATGTCCGCCTTCATTTTCCCAGCGCGCAAGAGCCTTCTTTTCCTGTAGCATGGATTTGCAACCCCGCGCCATCACAAGTTCTTCATTTGCGGGAATAACATAGACCTTAAAATCACCAACCCATCGTAAATGCGCGATAATTTTATCGCGAATGGGGGCGGCGTGCTCACCAATTCCACCCGTGATGTCGTCACGTTGCGCCATTTTGCAAAGTACGGCCGCATCAATGGTGGACGGCATTTTCTCATTGACCATTTCCACCGCGGATAAGATTGCGACTTTTGGTGTGCCCAACCCCAGCCCACGAAATAAATCAATCGCGTTTTGAACAATATCCCTTTTATCCATCAAATCTGGTTTGATATTTATGGCGGCGTCGGTGAGAAAAAGTGGCTTGTGATAGCGCGGGACATCCAAAACAAAAATAGGACTCATGCGCTTTCCTGTGCGCAGACCTTTATTTTTATCAACAACCGCCTCCATCAACTCATCAGTGTGAATATTGCCTTTCATCAACGCCTCGACATCGCCATTGCGTGCCATGTTCACGGCCATCTCGGCGCTGGCGTGACTGTGAGATGTTGTGATGATCTTATAATCCCTCAGATCAATATGGGCATCATCCGCCACTTTGCGAATTTTATCTTCTGGCCCAATTAAAACAGGATCTATAAGCCCGGCTTTGGCTGCCTCAATTGCACCCGCCAGGGAGTAAATATCAACCGGGTGAACCACGGCAACACGCAAAGGTTTTAAACCCGATGCCTTATTCATCAGCCATTGTTGGTAATTATGATTGCCGCTTTTAATTTGCACTTCAGGCAATGGAAGCGCTTCCCAACTTATTTTCTCAGAAGGCGCGAGGACAAGCGCCTCGCCCTCCACCACATGATCACCCTCATCATCGGCGCACAATGTTTGGAATGTAATATGTTTGTGTTTCGCATCTTTAGTTTTATTTATGATGCAGTGTTTTGTAAGTGTCATTTTGAAATTTCAATCATGATCTTGTCGCACCACCACCATCAACCATATGCACGCCGCCAGTAATATTTTTTGAAAGATCGCTCACAAGAAAGGCGGCCATGTTGCCGATATCATTGAGATCAATCATACGATGAAGTGGCATTTTCACGGCGGTAGATTTCAAAAGCCCGTCGAAATCGGCAATCCCCGATCCGGCGCGGGTTTCGATCGCACTGGGGGATATCGCATTGACGCGAATATTTTTTTCCCCAAGCTCCGCGGCCATGTAACGCACACTTGATTCCAACGCCGCCTTAACAGGCCCCATAAGCCCATAATTTCTTACAACTTCCCGGCTGCCGATATAGGTCAATGTTAAAAGACTGCCGCCTTTTGCCATCAAAGGTTCGGCGTGCTTTGTCAAACGAAGAAAGGAATGGCACGAAATATCCATGGCCTCAAGAAAACCTTCTCTTGAGCTATCGGTCACGCGCCCTTGAAGATCCACTTTTGGTGCATAGGCAATGGCGTGAAGAAGAAAATCTAACCCCCCCATTCTTTTTGGATGGATTCAAATAATCCCTCCATTTGCGCTTCATCACGGACATCACAAGGCAGAATAATTCTCGCATTAAGCTCTTCTGCCAATGGGCGCACATAAGGCTCGTCTTTTTTTCCTTTAAGATCTAATAATGCCATCATCTTTATATGCCTTTTTGTAACGAATATCTGTCATAGAGCATATTCGCCACGCTGTGGCTTTGACTGCAATCAAATGATCTGAAATTTTCAAGCTTGAATCCTTTGGCGTGTAGCAACGGGGGTGCAACGACAAAATTAGAACCACTCGTAAGGCGGCTAAATATTTGAAAAGATTGGTTGCGGGGGCCGTAACCGAACTATGCATATAAGCATTGAAAATAAAAGGATATTTTGTTTTATACCCTAAAAATATACCCTGCTCTGTACCCTAAAAAATAATTATCAGCGTCTGGGAATTGAACTTACGGCGCGTCAAAAGTCTCTACACTAACCTTGATTGACATTTATCCAAATTTAGGATAATATTCCTTTATTAACGCCACAAATGTATCCGCATTTGGGGCGTTTTTTTATTTCTAACCCAAGCAACCGCCGGAGGCAATATGACGCTTTTGCCATCCGAGGCAGATATTCAAAAACTGATGGGATCCGAAGCCTACAGAAACTCAACGCACCGTGATCATACGAAAATACAATCTCTTGTGCGTAATTGGTTTATCAAAAAATATAATCAGAAAAGCGACGATGCTGATACCGCTACTCAAGCGCTCTGGGAAAATTTGGGAAATATTTTGCTCGTTGGCGAAGGAAACTTGAGTTTTGCAAGAAGTATATTAAACATATCCGCGCTTGTCATATCAGACATGACCGCAACAACATATGAGGATAAAAAATCTCTTTCTCACGAAGCTAAAATCAATGCTGCTCATCTCCAGCAGACAGGCGCAATTGTTATTCATGGTATAGATGCCACTAAATTAGCTGACGAATTTAATGGGCAAAAATTTGACACAATTATTTTTCAATTTCCTCATGTGGGCTCTCGTGACCCTAAATACGGCCATAATCCTAATCATATTCTTGTGCGCCGTTTTTTATCAAGCGTCGTTGATATTCTGAACCCATCGGGCCAGGTTCTGATTTCGAGCGTTGACACCCCTCACTATGAGGGTGCTTTTCAATTTGAAGAAGCAGCGAAATTTGCAGGTTATGAGACACCCACAATTTTCCCTTTTGACCCCGAAGATTTTCCAGGCTACGTTCATGCCAATACCAATGATGACAAAAGCGCTCTTGATAACCACACTAAATTCTCAACATGGATGTTCAGGTTGAAAAAATGAACACGCTATTTGCAATCCAGCTCACAATAGAAACTGATATTCAAGGGCTAAGCTATATCCCGGATTTTATCACGGCCACTCAAGAGACAGATTTGATCAACTACATTGATCAACAAAGCTGGATCACGGATTTGAAACGCCGCGTGCAACATTACGGTTACCGTTATGATTATAAGGCGCGTGCGGTAACTAATCACGCGTATCTCGGCGAACTCCCTCAATGGACTGCGCCACTTACCAAACGTTTATATGATGAAAAAATCTTCGATAAAAACCCAGACCAAATAATTGTGAATGAATATGAACCTGGGCAAGGTATTTCCGCACATGTGGATTGCGTGCCGTGCTTTGGCGATGTAATTGCATCTTTAAGCCTTGGGTCAGGTGCGGTGATGCAATTCACAAATCTGCATTCAGGCGAAAAGCAAGATATTTACTTACAAGAACGCAGCTTGATTATTCTCTCCGGCCCCGCCCGTTATGAATGGGCCCATGCTATCCCGTCCAGGAAATCAGACACTGTTCATGGATTTAAGAAAGAACGGACGCGCCGATTATCTTTAACTTTCCGTACTGTGATTATCGATTAACCACATAACGGCTGTCTTAATAACTCGACAAGATAGAGGGTGCGCGTTTCATTTCCAGCTCTCAAAATCAATGTTCACTTCATATCGCCGTGCCCGACCTTCACCAATCGGCAAGAATATACCTAAATCAACTAAGTCCTGAATATCTCTTGTGGCTGTTGGCTTTGATGTATGGGTAATCGCAATATATTTCTTCGCACTCATGCCCCCCTCAAAACCATATAAACCATCCTCTAACATCTTGCTTAAAACTCTGACTTGGCGGTCATTCAGGACTTTCTCGAAATGATCAAAGAACCTAACCTTTTTAAGGGTAAAAGTAATTTGCGTTTCAGCTTGCTCCTGCGCCGCCAGGATTTCTGCACAAAAATATTTGATCCATTCTGTAATTTCGTTGGATTTTTGCGCTTGTTGAAGAGCCTCGTAATAATTGTTCTTTCTAGCCTCTATCGCATGCGAGAGGCTTAATAATACTGGACGACCTAAGCCCTGTGATAAAGCTTTTTCTGAGAGTGCACGACCCAATCTACCATTTCCATCTTCGAATGGGTGAAGCGTTTCAAAATATATGTGAACAATTGCAGATCGAATGATTGCCTTTTTTATTTCATATGGTCCGTTTGGGCCCGTTTCATTAAACCATTTAATAAATCGATCCATTTCGCGTGGAATGATCTTCGATGGGGGCGCTTCGAAATGAACAATCTCTTTACCCATACGCCCCGATACAACTTGCATCGGCTCTTCATGCGTACGCCATTGACCAATCTCACCCATGCGCCGCCCCTTCATAACCATTCTTTGCCAGGAGAATAGTGTCTCAGCTGTCAAAGGCTCCGCGTAGGTTTTTCTAACCGCAACCATCAACTCAGCTATCCCTCGCGCACGCTTGTCACTTCCCTCTTCCTGAGGCGGATGAAGCCCAAGGTTATTCTTGATAGAGGACATGACATCTTTGCGACTTAAATACTCACCCTCGATTTCAGATGTTTTGATTGCCTCAGACACCATCATATCGATGATCGCTTCGGAACGAACACTCTCAGGCAATGTGCCAATAATACCGCTCACAACCCCAACTTTTTCTGCAAAGGCTAAAACAATGTCGTCTACCACAGAGAGATCATATTTGAAGTTAGGCCAGTCATTTTGTTGCCAATTATAGGTCATGAGCCGATTATAACAGAAAATCGGCTCACAAATCATCATAAATATGAGCCGATTAGGGCTCTGAATCGGCTCATCACACAAAATCTAGAAAACAGGCAACAACTTAAAACTCAGCGGGTACAGGGCCGGAAGGCCTCGGACAAAAGAATGCCGATTTTTCTTTATAAATCAGATGTTTAAGGAAGATTTAGGAGTGTCTAGGAAGTAAGATTGGTTGTGTATGCGAACCGTCGGTTCAAACTTTCGAAATGATTATCAATTGTTGCCCTTCATGGCAAGTAATTTCAGCATTATCAAGCCAAATGTAGCCCTAGGCCACATTACGTCCGCCAGTTCAAATCCCGACATGGTAATTGAACCAGAGACCTAAATAATTGGGTGTAATTGGGTATTTTTATGGGTGCTTATTAAGGTCTTCTTTTTCACAATCCAGGCTGGGATCAATCTGCGGTTCTGGTGCATCCCATTTGGCAGAAACGCGCTCAAAATAGTTTACCTGCTTTTGAAAGCGCGGATCCTCTTCCTGGATAAAGAAGGTGTACAGGCGATTGACAATACGCTTCATGAGAGTTTTCATCTCGTCATCAGAGATGCGCGATACCTCATTCCAGGGGATTTCATGTCCTTCTGCATCAATCACTTTGACGTCAGAATAATCGCCTGTTTTGGTGACTGGAGATTTTCCAGCATGAATGTTTTCAATCTCGGTATGCCGCACACACATGGCGGTGAGTGTTTTTGCCAGTCGCCCCGCGATAGTTTTACTCTCTTTAAGATTCATATGGTGCTCCTATAACGCCTGTACAATACACTTACGTTTGATAGAAAAACGAAGTCAAGCAACATCTTAAACCCCATTCGTTGATATTTTAAATTTGACTTTTTGTTTTTTTATGGTAAAATATGACATCTTTCTTAACTAAACCTTAACTATTGAGATTGGTTTAAAAAAGATAATTAAAAACAAAGGGTTGCGACTTAATGGCGTTATATGATCTCAATCAATCCACCAGAACTCCTGGCGATGAAATGCCAGGGAGCAATGACTTGGATAGGATATTTAATGATCCGAGCACCGCTCATGCGCTTGATTTATCGGAGCGTTTTGCCAAGCGGGAATTGAGCGAAGCTGGTTTCAAGGATTTTTTAAATAGCCTGCCGTCAGATGCCGCCGCAGAACGCGCGAAGCTCGAACAGCTTTTGACGGGCAACGCCATTGAGGCCGATCTTTCAACCCGCTCTGGCCAGCTGGTCTGGGCGGCGGGTCTTGCCTATGCCTTTCAAAATAATCCGCCCGGTTCTATCCGCTCTCACGCCGTCTGGCGCACCCTGACGCGCAATCCGCAAGTGTCGGGATCTCTGGGTGCTGCCGCCCGCTATGTCGATTTATCGCTGACCAATCGCAGCGCGACGATGGATTGGGGAACGCCGGGAAGCTGGTTCTGGTTCGCGCCCGATAAAAACCATATCAATATCGACCTGTTTCACACGCTCCTGACCGGCTTTGGCAAAGACCCTGCGCCCGGCGTCAAGGGGATGGCCCACGCTGCCGGCGTAATGATGCACGAGGTCGGCCACTCGCAGTTGACGACCCGCTTTACCAAGCGCATGGCGGAACTGCAAAAGCGCGAAAAAGAAATGATGGAGGCTTCCAAAGAACGGAAGCTGACACGCGATGAATTCAAGGAACTGACTCGTGTCCGCAAGGAATTCCAGCTTCGCATGAATGTTTTTAACGCAGCGGAAGATAACTGCGTCAACCAATATGCCGCCAACTATGGGCAGGAATTTCCCCACGATTTCGGCGCATCGCTGAATGTCTGCAATATCCTTCTGCAAGGCTCCGGCGCGTATATACGCGCGGCGCAAGCGGGGAAACTGCCGCCGGGCGCGGATGCTGTCGCCGACCCGCAGCAAAGGGAAATCGAAAAAGCGAAAGAGACTCTGGGCAAACTTAATCAGGCTATCGCGCTTTCATTTTATACGACGAATGGCCTGTTTGACCGTGACGATGTGGAAACATGGAAACGGCTCGGTGTAAATCCCGATGATATCGATGCCATTGATACAAGCGCGCTTCATACTGCCGCCGACCATTTCCTGACAACGGGAAAAAGCGATTTTGAGCGACTTCTTGATCTCAATGTCGGCGTGAGCGGCATGTCGCAACAGCAGCCCGTCAGCCGCGACCGCTGGCTGTTGCGGAGCGTGTTCGCCCGCAGCGTGGACTCCTATGCCGACCGCCGTTGCCAGATCGTGGATGAAATCTGGGATAAATACGCCGCGCCGTATGCGAAAATCCTGATCGATGCCGCCGAAGAAAACGCCGAAAATAAAATGAACCAAAAGCAAAACGGCCAGCAGCAGGACGGCCAAGGACAAGATGGCCAAGGCGAAGGCCAGGGTCAAAGCGATGACCAAAATCAAAGCCCCAGCCAGCAATCTTCGGGCGGCGGCAGTCCTTCCCAATCACAAGGCGGCGATGACCCATCGCCCTCGCAGGGCGGCGAAGAAAGTGGTGGCGGTTCCGGCTCCGTCGAGGTTGAAGGCGTCGGTAAAATGGATGTTGACGGCAATCCACTGCCCTCGACGCCGGAGGAAGCCCGTAAACAAGGGCGCAAAGGCGCAGAGAATGATGCGAAACCGGAAGACGCGCAAAGTGTGCGCGATCTGGCAAAAGACGCTAAGCAGGGTGATACGAAACCTCAGCAAGGCCGCAAAAACGAACCGACCCACAATAAAAGCAAGGACGATAAGGGCGGCCAAGAAGGAATGGATTCAGGCGGAACGCCGACCGACGGGCTGGATGGTTTGAATGGCCGTTCCGGTGAGTATAGCCGCAGGCAGGATGTCGATCTTGCGGCGTTGGCGGTGGGAAGCTGGACCGAGTTTCGCAAGCGCATTAACGAACTGGAGCCGGTCATCGCCCGCGTGGCCGAGGATTTGAAAGTCGTGCGTGAGCAGCAAAAGCAGCCTGTCCGCGCTATCGTTCCCCAGCGCGAGAAAATTCCACGCGGCGGTGATATTCACCAACGTCTTGATATGCGTGCGCACATGAATTTTGCCATCAAACGGGCGACAGGTCAGAAAATAGAAGAGCCTGATATGCGCCGCTGGAAAATGGATCATGTGTCAAAAGAGCCAACGACTGTGGAATTGTGGATTTTAGGAGACGGATCGGGCAGCACGCGCCAATCACTATCGCATGGCGTTCGCCGTATTGATTCCTGTCTTCAAACGATGGCTATCCTGCATGAAGGCGGTAAGCGCGCCGATCTGGATGTCTATGCCGGAATTTGGGAAAATCATCAGGTGCGGATGCTTTCCGAGCCGACTTTCACGGAAGCACAGATTGGCAGAAATTTTGACTCCGTGCGCTTAAGTGGTGGCGTCGGCACGATCTACAACACGCCGCTTCCACAAATCATCGACCGCCTGTCCAGGCAGAGAACGAACGCGCAGGGCCAGTCTCACCGTTTCGGCGGCATGACGCATTTTTTGATCGTTCTGGACGGTACGAAGAACGACCTGGAAATTCAGGAAACCGCCAACATGCTTTTGACGCTATTCCGCGTCGGCCCGGCAGTATCGGTCGATATCGCCTATCTGGGCGGCCACCAGGATTGTGAGGCGCAGGAAATCGTGCGCCGGGTAAAAGAGAAAAACCCCAGAGCGGCTATTGATATTCTGGAAGCCAACGATGCAAGGGATGCCCCGTTGCTTTTGGTCAGAAAAATAAAGCAGCGCATGGAAAGAGCGTTGCATCAGGCCGTGCCGGATTCCCAGAAAAGGGACGCTTTTGGAGAGGCTTACAGAGGCATGACAAGGGCGGATTTGGGTTAACAAAAGATTGACATGTTATTAAAAATGTATTAATATGCAAAATAACTTACAGGGTGGCACAAGCGGAGGCATTATGAGTTTACTGGAAAAAACGTATGGAGAGCTGACCGAGGCTGATAAAGACAGCCTCCGTAAGCCATTGGGTGTGGCCGGTATTTCCTACCCTGAAGCCTATCGACCAAAAGGTCAATCAGAGGTTGATCTGGCCATGAGCGGTCCCATTCCTTTGACCAGTGCAAGACCATACGAAGAGGTTGTCGGCCTTGCCTATTCGAACATGGCCGTGCCTTCGATGCTGGAGTTTGAACGCCGGATCATGGAGAAATCCAATCCGCAATCAAAAGGTTTTTTTACATTGGTGATTTCACCTCCGGGCTGGGGTAAAACGGAAGGCGCAGAAAACTTAGCCACAATAATTGACGATCGTGAAAGCCCTTATGTTTTCGTGAACTGTGCCGGCCGTAACCTTGAAGAATTACTGTGGGAAACGGTGATTGATTTGGGCGAAGATTATCGCACTGCGTTGCTCGAAAAAATGAAGACCGAGGCGTTAAAGCCTAAAAGCAAGGAGATTTTAGAGAGGGAATTCAGTTCTGATGCCCTCATAAAAGATCGTCATGGTAATATTATCGGGATTAATGAAGATAAAACCGCAACGCCGCGCGTCATCGGTAAAGATAGCGAAGGAAAAAATATCTATGAAACCCCGCTTGAGGCCTTTGAGCGGGATATAAAAGTTCTGCGCCTGATTGCAGAATTTGAAGGGATTCCCACGCAAGCCCAAAACACGCTAGGCATGAGAAAGGTTTTCAACCGCGCCCTTGAAAAGGCGATGACCGAAGGCCGTATGCTGATCTGGGATGAATTTGCAAAAGGGGTTGAAGCATCTGAAGAACCATTGTTGGAATTCGTTCAATGGGCGAACGGAATGGGCAAGGATACCATTACTGTCAGCAGTACATTCAGCGTGCATGGACGTAATGAAACAGCAGCGCGGGTTTTAAGGCGCAGCGACCGCGCCGCCGGATTTCAGATTGTCGCAACGGCCAATCCTGAAGATCCAATGTTTCAACAATCCGACTCTTCCCCGATTTTATCCCGTATGGATATGTTTCCTATGGGTGAGCCGTCTGAAAGAGATTTGCAACACAGAGCAGGACAATTTTTAACCGGCCTACCCTTGTCAACGCACATGGCTTTTTTTGCTGATATCTGGAAAAGCGATGAGGATGAATTTAGAGAGCTACTATTAGAATGGCGTGAGAGCAAGGCCAAGGCCGAAGGAAAAGAAATTCCAATTGGTGAAGCACTGCGTTTGCGTGAGTTTACAAATACACGTGATGCCATTGAAAAAATCGCACAAGCCATCTTTTTTGCCAAACGCCTGATTGATACTAAATCTTCTCTTCATATAGCAGACGTAAACAAAGAAGGCACAACTCGGTTATACGATGCTGTACGCAATGAAATCCCTTCAGGTTTTGCAGCAAAAAATCCGATTGACCCGCGTTTGCTTGTAAAAAGAATTCTTCCTGAAGTAGAGAGCGGACGGCAAGCCCCCCAGATACCGGATGCTGAAAAAGGAATTAAACCTGTTTTTGATCGCAAGGCTCTGCGTCAGCCAGCCGCGAAACCTCCCTCAAGTGATCCCCATATGATGGAGGCTGAATTCGGAACAAGATTGCAAGCGGCGCTTGAACGCTGGGTGTTGGAATTAACGGCAAACTTACCTGATACACAAAAAATGCTGATAGCTGAATTTCAACAACGCGGCGTGGCCTTCACTCTCCCCGATCAGAAAAACACGGTCGCCTCACTTTTGAATCAGGATATGTTCGCGCATATCGGCGGAATCAAGAGCATCGTCGCGCTGAGGGAAATTCTGGCTAAACGCATGCGCCAAGGCAATTCGGCGCTGCGTGGTTCCACGGATAACGATCTTATTCCGATGGATGAAGCGGCGGCTCTTTGTGAGCAGCTTTCTCGTCTGCCGACGAATGACAACGCCAATCCGAACGTGGGACGCATTGTCACTCTCGGCAATGATCCTAAAAACGCTTTTAATCAGGCCGCTGCCATTGATGGCATCGTCACGGAAAAGCATAAGCCGAAAAAGCCTACAGCCTCCCAGCTTGTGCGATCCTCCGATTTTCTGGATACGCTCAAGGTTCCTACGCTGGCCAATATCAACATGCGCTCGATTTGGAGAAAAACCCTGTCGAACGACAATGTTCTCCCGCGTAACCATGCTTACGCGCAGCTGGCCCAGATCGCCGAAGGAACGCATAAGAGCAAGATCGGCATCACGACCGTGATGACGCAGGGTGATACCGGCGAAGCCGTACCAATGCATGTGATGATCGACGGCGAACGCAAGAAAAGCCTGATTGTGGCCGATAACGTGGATGCCGATACGAAAGCCGCGCTTGGAAAGGATTACACGGTCGTTGCGTTTGATGACGCTGACGCTGAGGAACAAGTCACGGCCTTTATCCGCGATACGCTGCGCCATGCTTCCCGCCGTGATCAGGCGGCAGAGCTTGAAGGGCAGCTGGCAGCAGCCTTTTTGTTCCGCGCTGGCGATACGGCTAATGTGCAGTCGCTGGCTAAAATGATGTCGCGCAAGGATACGCAAGCCAAGGCGCCGGTTTATATGGTACAACAGTTAGGCTAAGGGAAAGAGAGATGTCCATGTTTTCATCGGTTTTAGGAAAAAAAGACGAAATTAAAATTCCCGGCATTCCGGCTGATTTCGCTGCCGTGGTGGCTCGTTTACAAGGGCGTGCGCCTTCGAATAACGACCGTTTGCGTCTGTCTTCCGGGATGACCGTCGAGCAATTCCTGCCGATTTCAACGGAAATTCTGGCCAAGCCACCGGAGCCGCCGAAGCCGGTCTTTGACCCCAGCCAGCTTGAGGCCGGAAAACTAATCGAGGGCAAAGGCATTTATCTCGGCACATGGGAGCCGAAGGACAAAAATGGTCGGACGCTGGGCAAGATTTTTGATATTTACGCCGCGCCGGAAGATATCAGGAATGGCAGCGGCAATCTTTTGATGACCTTCAATAATGCCGTAAAGCATGTCGCGGGTCTGAGAAATTACCACGGTCACGACGGCGGCAATTTTGCGAACGAAAAAGCCATTCTGGAAGCTGTTCGCAACAATCCTGCTGCTCTTGCACAATGGTTTCTCCCGACGAAGGAACTGCTGCATGGCAAGACGAGTGGCGGCGATAAAATCCAGCCTGCGAACCTTTATGATAGCCGCAACACCGGTGCTTTCAAGAACACGTTTATAACGAAGAGTGGCTCCGGCTTCGCCCATTGGTACTGGTCGCTTACGGAGCATCCGGACTACCCGTCCTACGTCTCCGGCGTCGGCTTCACGGACGGCGGCGACGATTGGGACCGTAAGGACTACGGCGAGCTGTCCTCACGGGTCGTCCGCGCGGAACTGCGACCGTAGCGTAAGCGAAGGTCGTTAGTCATTTAATCATTTAATTATTTAGTTGCGCGCATCGCGCGCAACTTTTTTAAGACGGACCCCGCGAAGCGGGGCCACAAAAAAATTTTGGGGCGGGTTTAAGGAAAAATGGCGCAATATCAACACCTTCCGATATATAAACAAACCTATGACATTCTTCTGCGGACGATGATCGCGACAAAAGACTTTCCCCGCGAATATAAATACAGCCTGGGCCAGAAAATTAAGGACGAACTGATCGAGCTGGTCGTTTTGATTTATCGCGCCAATTCTGCTACAGATAAGAAACAGCATATCGAATCTATTTTAGAGCGTGTTCAGGCGATCCAGCTTCTTATGCGTCTGTCGCACGACATGAAAATTTTGTCGCGGAAACATTACGCGGCTTTATCAGAGATGACCGAAAGCCTGGCGAAACAAGCGCAAGGCTGGTTAAACAGTTCGGGGAAGGGGAGGCCAGAACGGAAATAGGTTACGGCCTATCCGGTGAGCATATTCAGTTCGGATGGTGGCGGTATCTGCCCCATAAGGGGTGGAATACCAAAGCAGAAACCTGAAAGGGTGGAAGACTTGGCGAATGATTATTCGCTCGCCCGGATCATGAGACTGCCATCGACACGCTAGTGGCTCCGGCAACGCCCATTGGTACTGGTCGCTTACGGAGCATCCGGACAACCCGTCCAACGTCTACGACGTCGACTTCACGGACGGCGACGACGATTGGGACCATAAGGACAACAACGAGCTGTCCTCACGGGTCGTCCGCGCGGAATTGAACTACCCTTTCTCGATCCCTTTTGAAACCGGCCTCCTAATCAGAGGCCGGTTTTATTTTGGTGCAATCTTCATCGGCCTGCAGGAACAGGCTTTCGATGCGTTTGCAGACGGATTTTCGGGCATTGTATCCGTCAACCTGGCGCAGCATGCCGAGATAACTGTTCACGCTTTCGGCCAGATCGTCCAGCGCTTCTGGATCGATGGGTTTTCCCTTGCGCTCCCACGCCCTGATTTTCTGTTTACAGTTGATCACGGCGGTCTGGCGAAGATAGGTGCGGCCAGGCTTGATAATGAAACCGGTGAAATCAATACCCTTATCGGCAAAGTTTATATGTTTCTTTTTGGGGTGCAGGCGGATGGCTAAAGTTTCCTGCAGGAATTGATCTATGCGTTCATACCAATCATTCAGCACGGCGGGGTCTTCATGAAAAAGCACCATGTCATCGACATAACGACCATAGTACCGCGCCCTCAGCGTTTTCTTTACGAATTGATCCAGCGGATTCATATAGACATTGGCAAAAAACTGGCTTGTCAGATTACCAATCGGAAGTCCCTTACCATCGCCAGCGTGAAAAAGGCTTTTATGGCGCGGCACCATCGCAAATTCTTTATCGGGAGAGCGCGGCTGGTAATTGGTGCTTGGGTCATGCAGCGCCACCTGCCGGATAAGCGCCATAAGCCAGTCCTCATGCACGTGCTGCTCTAACAGCTTGACAAGGATGGATCTGTCGATGGAATTGAAGAAATTGGCGACATCTGCTTTCATATAGTAAGCGGGCCGTGACCAGCTTTGCGTTATCGAGCGCGCATGCGCTGTAACCCGGCGTAAACCATCATGCGTTCCGCGTCCAGGTATGCATGCATAGTTGTCACGGATGAAGCGCCGGTGAAAACGATCACAAATGGCGTTGTATATTAAATGATGAACAACGCGGTCACGGAAATCCGCCGCCCATACTTCCCGAATTTTTGGATGTGTAATAACAAAAGCAATGCTTCGCCCGATTTTGTAACTCCCGCTGGTGAGGTCTTCGTAAAGCTCAACGAGGTTTTTTTCTAAATCGGCTTCAAATCTAAGCTGGTTTATTGTGTTCCGTTTTTCCCTGCGGCAATCAAAATAAGCATCAAAAACAGCATATATGGTGAGTTTGGCATCCATAAAGATACCCTCTTATTCAACGCCCTTAAGAAAATCCTTGAAGCCCGAATTTGGATTATTAAGTCGCGTTTTATAGATTTGGATTAACTCCCAAGCTTCGTTAAACAGTTGATTGAACAGTTTGGGATCAATCTGCCCCCTGATATAAACTGTACAGGGCATAACGCTGTCAGGATCTTGCTGCACAATCATCAGCGGGGCATCTGTGTGGGTGACGTAGAGGCTATTTGTGCTAAGGCCCGTGCCCACAACCCATTTATCCGGAATCAAATTAGTTTCTTCCCCTTTTGTTTTTATGACTACATTATCTGCCATTGTGTGAGCCCTCCTTTTTCTTCAATGATAAGCGATTCTTATTGTTTATGTAAATAATTGATGAGTGCTGCCTGTGTATAACTTCAAAGGTAAAATCAAATTGTGTAAAGTTTTGTCGGTTAGGCATTTTTGCTTTCTTCCAACTTTATTGTT
>JAIXWE010000093.1 GCA_027482195.1 Alphaproteobacteria bacterium
CCCGCCATTTCTGAGGTCATCGCCTTGGGCGCGGCGGTTGATTATCTTCAATCTATTGGTATGGAGAAAATTGCGGCGCATGAGCATGATCTGCTTGAATATCTTTTGGAGTCTTTGAAAAATATTGAGGGCTTGAAAATTATTGGCCGCAGTGACGCGGATAACCGCGCAGGTATTGTGAGTTTTATCATGAACCACGCACATTCATCTGATATCGCGATGGTGCTTGATCAAATGGGCGTTGCGGTGCGCACGGGGCATCATTGTTGCATGCCGCTTATGGAGGCTTTGGGGTTAGAGGGCACGGTGCGTGTGTCGCTTGGTCTTTATAATACACGTGATGATATTGATTATGTGTGTGAAGGTTTGAAAAAAGTTGTAAGGATGTTCGCATGATGAAAATGGATCCGGTTGCGGATGAAACAATGGTGCGCAACGCTTTGGGCGATGATTATGATGAATTGGCACAGCCACCGCGCACGGAAGGATCGAAAGATCATCCGCTCTATGCGAAGGCGGTTGCGGCTTTGCGTGAGGTTTATGACCCTGAAATTCCCGTGAATATTTTTGAGTTGGGGTTGATTTATAAAATTGAAATGACCGATCAAGCGGATGGCACAACGGATGTTTTTGTTGAAATGACCCTCACATCACCCGCATGCCCCGTGGCGCAGGAGATGCCAGGGATGGTACAGGCCGCAATTTTCCCCTTGTCGGGTGTGGGCAATGTTGATGTTGAAATTGTCTGGGATCCGACATGGGATCCGTCGTTCATGGCGGAAACCGCCAAATTACAATTAAACATGTTTACATGAAGAGTGTGTGACATGACTGAGCACAATCGTTTGAGTGAATCACAATTGATAGTGACCGATGCGGCAAAGGTGCGTTTCCTTTCACAAATGCCTGAGGCCGTGGTTGGCATTCGTATGTCGCTTTCCAAAAAAGGATGCGGCGGAAATATGTATGATTATAAAATTATCGAAGCGGGGCGTGAAGATGCGCTCGATCTTTATGTTGATTTAGGCGCGGGCAAAAAACTTTTCATTCCGGCGATGGATTTTTTCACCGGTCTATCGGGGTCGGTTGTTGACTTCATGGAAGATGATTTGGGGAATATGAACATCCGCATTACCAACCCAAACGTCAAAGGTGCGTGCGGGTGCGGGGAATCATTCACGCTTTGAGATGAATTGTGGGCTGGATAACAAAAAGGCCGCTGATTGCGGCCTTTGGAATTAGATGGAAGCTTTAGGCTCACCCGCGTGGTTGGATAATCTAGGTGACATACCAGGAACAGCTGCCATTGCTGCTTGGCGTCTCAAAGAAAACATCGTTAAATTTCTCATGTTACCCTCTCTTATTCTATTACTTTAAGTCATTAAACTTTTTTTAAGGATTTCGCGCAATTCTAATTCACTTTTGCCGAGGCGATAACCCTTATAAAGTTCATCATGTCCCATTTTCCCGATTAAGTCAACTAAAGTTTTTGTTTTATACACATCCTCAATTTGAGTACTGAGCCGTATCATAAATACGACCATATCCAGGGATTTATCGAGGGCGGCCCCATAACGGACATGTTCGGGGGCATTACTGGGGGGCATCTCAAGCCCTTGATTATAAAGCTCAATTTCCCGAATCCCTAAGCCTAAGTTACAAGCCATCTCATATCGGTCCACCATTTTCGGGTTGGCGGGGCAAACAAGAATGACGGTCTTGTCATCGGGAATATAATAGTTCGGAATACGGCCCTTGACCGCCTTGACGGGAATTTTGTGGGTTTGGGCATAGTCAACCAGGCGTTTTCCGTCAGGAATACCCGCAAGAAGGCGGGTGCATTCGGCGATCATGGCCTCTTCCAAGGGGTGGGTATAATTGGGGGCGTGGACGGAGATTGCGGGTGCCGTCACATCAAAGGCATTCAAAAGTTTATTGTTATCTTCCATGGACTTAGCCTTTTTAATTCATATCGCGCATCAGCATGCGCAAAGGTTCAATTTTAACACTCCCGTCACGGGTGACGGTAATGGCCGCTTCACACAACCCGCCAAGGTAATATAAGGATGTAGTCACCCGCAGGCTGTTTTCAATGATCTCAATTTTTGTCTGATCGGGAATGATGGTCAGGTTTTCCCGCCGTTCATCATCGAACAAATCAATCGTTGCCGATTCCTCCGGGTTTTTCAGGATGATAATCTCCCCATCCTCAGACCGGACATGAAAAAAGTAAAAGCACAGATAAGGAATAACGGTCTGGGCGTTGAGGATCAAGCCAAAGTTACGGTTAATCTCCATTAAAGGTTGGTCTGAACCATCGAGGTAAAAGAATCGCTCGCCATCCCCTAAAAAATCCATGTTAAAGGTGGGAAGGGAGGAGTAATTGGTAATCCGGTACAAAAGATGTTTTTCATAGAACGGCAAGCGCGCGCATTTGGCTTCCGATGTTATTGGTGAAAACAACAAAGCCTGCGCAGCGGATTTCACGCTGTTGATCATGTCGATCGTTTTTTCACGGTCAAGGCGGTGCCAGTTCATGAAGCCCTATTCATTTGATTCATACAATTAGTAACATATTACGTAGAGGGAAGGCCAGAGATTGCAATAAGAGCCTCTTTAATCACGGTTGGATCGTTTTTGGCAATGGCACCATTCCCAAGAATTTGCCGAAATTTGCGCGCCCCGCGCAAGCCATTGGCCAGCCCCAACATATGGCGTGTCACGGAATGAAGCGGTGTCCCGTAAAGCTGGGCTTGGTTTTGGGCGTAAGGGATCATCTGTTGCAAAATCATATCGCGCGCGGGTAAGGGCATGCCATAAAGTGCGTGATCAAGTTCCGCCAAGAAATAGGGGTTTTGATAGGCTTCGCGGCCAATCATCACATCATCCGCCCAGCTTAAAACTTCGCGGATTTGCGCAAGATTATTTAACCCACCATTTAATGTAATCCGCAAATGGGGGTAACGTTCCTTAAGCCGCCTGACAATATCGTAACGCAAAGGCGGAACAGTGCGATTTTCTTTCGGGCTTAAACCTTTCAAAATCGCTTTGCGTGCGTGGATGATAAAATGATCACATCCGGCGGCGGTTACTTTTTGAACAAAATTATCAAGAAACGGTTCATCATCCACATCATCAATCCCGATACGCGATTTAACCGTCACCGGAATTGAAACTGCGTTTTTCATCGCCGCTACACACTCCGCAACTAATTCTGGCTCCCGCATAAGGCACGCGCCGAACGCGCCTTTTTGCACACGTTCCGACGGACAACCGCAATTCAAATTAATTTCATCATACCCCACATCTTCGGCCATTTTGGCACAAGCGGCGAGATCATGGGGTTCTGAGCCGCCGAGTTGTAAAATGACCCTTTTTTCTTCGTGTGAAAAACGTAAATGACGATCACGGTCGCCATATAATAACGCCCCGGTTGTGACCATTTCCGTGTAAAGCTCCGCATGGGGTGATAGAGCTCGGTGAAAAAAACGGCAATGACGATCCGTCCAATCCATCATCGGGGCAACAGAAAACAGGCTTGAGTTTTGCGGCAAGGGCTTCATAATAAGTCTTTATAAATCATATCTTTACCACGTCCAGTTTTTATGCGGCTTTTTATTATTTTTTTCATCACGCTGGTGGTCTTTAACCCCGCTTTTGCTTATGACCCCAAAGAAGGGTCGGGGTTACCCGTGCCGCGTTTTGTGTCGTTGAAATCCGATCATGTTTTTGTGCGCACGGGCCCGTCGATGGATTACCCGATTAAGTGGATTTATAAACGTGAAAATTTCCCCGTCGAAGTGGTGCAGGAATTTGACGCCTGGCGCAAAATCAAAGATGTGAATGGTGACAGCGGGTGGGTGCATAAGCTTTTGATCTCTGGCGAACGTTTTGCCGTGGTCACGGGCAAGGCCCCCATTTTGTTAACCGGCAAAGAAGAGGGCGGCAAAGCGGTGGCGGAAGTGGAGCCAAACGCCATTTTAAAAATTGAGCAATGCACGCTTCATGCGTGCCAATTGGAATCAAAGCCCTTTCAGGGCTGGATTTTCAAAGAAAATCTTTGGGGTGTTTACCCAAAAGAAATTCTGAATTAGAATAAACGAATCAGGGGGTTATTCGTTTTATCCTCTGACCTTTCCACATCCTTCCTTTTTTCAGAATCTTAAAAATCATGGTCTCTTACACGCTGGCAAAGGTTGAGGTTGCTCACCTTCTTCATGCGAATCTTGAAAAAATCGCCCGCATCGATTCGGATGCGCCGGGCGTTGATCTGCGCGCACTTCTTCAGGTGATGGGCGGCGTTTTAACCGAGACCGCTTTCTTTTTCGAAGAGCCGGATGAAACATTGCGCGCGACCTTTACAAAAATTTCTGCGTTGCTGGGGTGCGATGCCTATGATGGACCACTTCCCCCTTATGTTGATTTTCATCCGCAAGAAATTGATCGTTTCACCGAGCGCGGGCGCGAATTGGCACGATTAGCAATGGAAGATTGGGCAGATTGTGAATTTGCTTTTCACGATATGTTGGTCACATTGGCGCACCACATGATTGCATCATGGGAAGATGAGGGCATTCCACGTGCGGAGTCGTTTCGTTTGCTTATCGAATATGCCACGCGGTGCATGAGTTATGAGATCGCGGCGCAAGAATTGTGTGATGTCTTGATTGATAAAAAAATCGCCCGTGATGGATGGACATTGGGCGATTGTCTGGGCGGACTTGCGGGTGCGGCCGGATGGCGTTTGGCGAAATATAATCTTCTTCAAAAACGTGTTGAGAAAGATACGCTGCAACAGCACCTTTTAACCTTGGAAGATGTGATGCCGGTGATGACACGCGAAGCTGCGCGCATGGGTGTGCCCTCGGGTGCGGACTGGCGTTTTGGGTTGGCGGCAAATGATTGCCCGCCCAATCCACCTTTTGAATTGTTAAATGGGGTTGAACCTTACGCGCTTTTATTTTTCTCAGCCCTGCCGATGACATGTTTGCGTGAACAGGCGGTTGCATGTGCCAAGGCGGCGGGGCGGATGGTTGCGGTGGCGGCCGCCGGCGATGATCCTGAGATTGCACCGGTGATTGCAAAGCCCTTGGCATTGGCCGCGATGCAAGAAACATATCGCATTTTTTGGTCAGGTTTTTAAGGCTTACAATTCATCATCATAAAAGGCCATGACATGGCGGATGTGATCTTGATCCGTCAAGATCATCACCAAACGATCAAAACCAAGTGCCATGGCGGACTCGATCGGCAAGCCTTCATGAAGTGCGTTGAGATAAGATTCATCCAATGAAACAAGGGTTTTTTGAGTATGTTTGCGGTAATTCAACATGGCTTCGAAACTTTCGCGTTGCAAGTGCGCATCGGTTAACGCATCAAACCCGTTACTTAATTCCACACCGCAGATAATACATTCACTGCGATTTGCGAAACCTGTATTCACATCACCGCCGGCGGTTGACGTTTGGAATAAGGGCCATTCGCGCAAGAAGACAGGTTTTTCGAATCCTAAAAATTGTTGGACATGATCAATCAATAGCGTGAATAAAAATTCCGCATCCGGATTGGGATCATTGTGTTTGATATCAAGGGCGCGCACAGCCTTTTCCAATTCTTCAAAGGAAAAATTTTTCAATGTACAATTTGTGTAACGCGCAATTGCTTCACGCACCGTGATGCGCGGCCAGGGAGATGTTAAATCAACCTTATTTTGTTGGTATAAAACGCGATCCCCCAGGCCTAAATCGCGCGCCGCTTTTTGAGTGAAATTTTCAACATCATTCTCAATATCTGTTAAGGTGGCGCCCACGCGATCCCATTCCAGCATGGTAAATTCCGGATTCCGATAACGTCCTGTGTCACCTTTGCGAAAATTTTGGGTGAGAGAATAAATTTTATCAAACCCCGCAATTTCCAATCGGCGCAAATGATATTCGGTTGAAGTTGTCAGGTAATATCCATCCCCCACATCAAATGATTCAATATGTGGATCGGGGGTTGTGCCGCGCACACGCAAGGGCATATCAATTTCAACAAATCCTTGATCATGCAAATAATCACGCACGCTTCGTTTGATCATGTGACGGGCGTGTAAAATTTCTGCGCGGGTTTTGCCGTTTTTGTCGGCATGGCTTAAACGTTCAACCTCGCTTGCACCCTCAAAAGATTTTTGATGGTGGTATAATGTGCGGACATACGCACCGTTTTCGGTTTCAATCACATTGCCAATATGGGCGTGTGCGCGCGGAAGGGTGTGTGTGGAATACCCACGATTATTCCATAAAACACAAGGAGCGGGGTCGGCTTTTGGATCTAAAATATCAATAATACGTGCAATGTTGCGTGTCATGACCAACCTTTATCCGCGATAACCCCTTGAAACCATGGGAAAACGTAAATTTTTTGTTTTGAGTTACACTCAAAGGCTTTATAGTCCCTTCATGACACAATCGCTAACAAAAAGTGATCCGATGAATTTTGTATCTCAATCTAGTTATACACGTGACGAGTTGATTGCTTGCGGCCACGGCCAAATTTTTGGCCCGGGTAATGCACGCTTGCCGCTGCCACCGATGTTGATGTTTGACCGTATCACCAAAATCACCACCGAAGGCGGAGCCTACGGTAAAGGTGAGTTGGTTGCCGAGTTTGATATCAACCCAAGCTTGTGGTTTTTCGAATGTCATTTTGAATCGGATCCGGTGATGCCCGGGTGTTTGGGTTTGGATGCGTTGTGGCAATTATTAGGATTTTATCTTGGTTGGACAGGCGCGCCGGGTTCTGGCCGCGCATTAGGCTTGGGTGAGTTGAAGTTTTCTGGACAAGTTTTGCCGGAAACAAAACTTGTAACTTATCGTCTTGATATTCGCCGCGTGATGAACAGCAAATTGGTATTGGGTATTGCCGATGGCCAAGTGTTGGCCGACGGCAAAGTCATTTACGAAGCCAAAGATTTGCGTGTTGGTTTGTTTGCAAACCCACGCGCCATGTAATTTTCAAACAGAAAGGGAGAGGGACATGACGATTGTCGCACCAAAATTGCGCCGTGTTGTTGTCACTGGTATGGGGATTGTTTCATGTATCGGCAATTCTGTCACAGAAGTGTTGGATTCATTAAAGGCTGGAAAATCTGGTGTTGTTTTTTCCGAAGATTATGCGGCGAAAGGGTTTCGTTCACAAATTTTTGGTCTGCCGAAAATTAATTTGACCGATATGATTGATCGCCGCCTGATGCGTTTTATGGGGGATGCCGCCGCTTACGTACATTTAGCGATGGAGCAGGCGATTAAAGATTCAGGCTTAGAAGAAAAAGATATTTCAAACCCCCGCACGGGGGCGATTGTTGGTTCGGGCGGCCCGTCGACCAAGGCTCAAGTCGAAGCCGCGCGCATTACATTGGAACAAGGGCCGAAACGCGTTGGCCCATTTGCGGTTCCGAAATGTATGTCATCAACCACTTCGGCAAATTTATGCACCAACCACAAAATTAAAGGTGTCAATTACACGATTTCTTCCGCGTGCGCGACATCGGCACATTGCATCGGCAACGCGGCCGAGATGATTGCCTGGGGCAAGCAAGATGTGATGTTTGCCGGCGGTGGTGAGGAGTTAGATTGGGCCTTGTCCGTTTTGTTTGACGGGATGGGGGCAATGTCATCAAAATATAATGACACACCGGAAAAAGCATCACGTGCTTATGATGCGGATCGTGATGGATTTGTGATCGCGGGCGGTGGCGGCATGTTGGTTTTGGAAGAACTGGAGCATGCCAAGGCGCGCGGCGCAAAAATTTATGCGGAAATTGTTGGTTATGGTGCGACATCAGACGGCGAAGATATGGTTGCTCCAAGTGGTGAGGGGGCTGTGCGCTGCATGCAGCAAGCTTTGTCAACCGCGCCTTATCCTGTGAGCTATATCAACTCACACGGGACATCAACACCTGTGGGCGACATTACCGAGTTAAACGCTATTCGCGAAGTTTTCTCACAACGCGATCAAGACATGCCGTCGATCAGTTCGACCAAATCAATGACGGGGCATTCCTTGGGTGCCACGGGCGTGCAAGAGGCGATTTATTCCATTCTTATGCTCGCGCATAATTTCATTGCCCCAAGTATCAACATTGAAAAGCTTGATGAGAATGTTGGCAATATGCCGATTGTTCGCAAGCTCATTGAAAATGTGCAACATCAAACCATTCTTTCCAACAGTTTTGGTTTCGGCGGCACGAATGCAACTTTAGCGCTTGCGCGTTACAACGGATAAAACACACATGACAAATTTACTTAAAGGAAAACGCGGGCTTATTATGGGTGTCGCCAACGATCATTCAATCGCGTGGGGCATTGCGAAATCATGCGCCGAAGCCGGTGCGGAATTGGCATTCACGTACCAAGGGGATGCGTTTAAAAAACGTGTCGAGCCGTTGGCGGCTGAAATCGGTGTGAAAAGACTGGTTTCGTGTGATGTCACAAATATGCAAGATCTTGATCGCACCTTTGATGAGATTAAAAGTTTTTGGGATACGATTGATTTTGTCGTTCACTCCATCGCCTTTTCAAACAAGGAAGAATTAAAAGGCCATTATGTTGACACAACATTGGAGAATTTCCTTCATACCATGCATGTGTCGTGTTACTCCTTCACGGCTGTGATGCAACGCGCCGCGAAGATGATGCCACAAGGCGGATCCGCCATCACACTCACCTATTACGGTGCGGAAAAAGTTATGCCGAATTATAACGTCATGGGCGTTGCCAAAGCGGCATTGGAGGCTTCGGTGCGATATTTGGCGGCCGATTTAGGCCCGCAAAATATTCGTGTGAATTCAATTTCGGCAGGCCCCATGCGTACATTGGCGGGCTCCGCCATCGGTTCGGCGCGCAAGACATTTAAATATAACCAACTTACATCCCCGTTGCGTCGCTCAGTAGGTTTAGAGGAGTTGGGCAATGCGGGTATTTATTTATTGTCTGACATGTCATCCGCCGTGACGGGTGAAATTCATTATGTTGATTGTGGATTTAATGTTGTCGGCATGTGCCCCGTTGAACAATGGGACGATCTTTTGGGCAACAAAGAATAATTTATTCAATCAGAATTAATTTGTGCGGAACAAATCCGGCGTGATGGCGTCTGGGTCATCGGTGAACACACCATCGACACCCCATTGGCGCAATAATTTCGCGCGTTGCGGATCATTGACGGTGTAAACAAAAACTTGGCGACCAGAATCAATCACCAATTCCACTTGCTCACGGTTACAATTGTTGCTGATATTGATAATGGGGGTTTCAAGATACTCCGCAATCTCCAACCAATTTTTTGGCCATTCATCTTCAAGCAATAACGCGCGGGTGAAATCATGCGCCATGTCTTTCGCGGTTTCTAACGCCACATGGGAGAAGCTTGAGAGAAGAATATTATCGCGCTCATCCCAACTTTGTGTGAGAAGATCGAGCATGGCTTCGGTTGTTTCCACTTCGCGCCCGGGGCATGGCTTGATCTCCAAATTCACACCCATATTATAATGCATCAATACATCCAAAGTTTCTTCCAATGTTGGCACGCGAATGCCGGTGAAGCCCTCGGAAAACCAATTGCCCGCATCAAGGTCTTGAAGATCCGCCCAACGTGTATGGGCAACCAAACCGTGGCCGTTGGTGGTGCGGTCCAATTCATCATCATGAAATAAAATGGGCACAGAATCGGCGGTGAGTTTCACGTCAACCTCAACCCATGTCACGCCCATTTCATAAGCGGTGCGAATGCTTTCAAGCGTGTTTTCGGGGGCGTAATCACGCGCCCCACGATGACCGATAATCGGTGGAATTTTTAAGCCCACGAAGATTTAGCCCGCTTCGCGCTCAGAGCCTTCACGTGGTTCACGCGGCTTTTGCGGCAAAACCTCGCCCGTTTCTTGGTCGACGCGCTTCATCGATAATTTGATTTTACCGCGATCATCGGAACCGACCATCAAAACTTTGACCATGTCACCTTCGTTGACAACATCGGTTGTCTTGGCAACGCGGTGATCAGCCAGTTCGGAGATGTGCACAAGCCCATCACGCCCGCCCATGAAATTCACGAACGCACCGAAATCAACGACCTTAACGACCTTACCGCTATAGACTTTGCCGATCTCGGGTTCATCAGTGATGCCGCGAATAATTTCAATCGCCATATCAATGGATGCGGAATCGACAGCCGAAACTTTGATCGTGCCATCATCCGAGATATCAATTTTCGCACCTGATTTTTCAACAATCTCGCGAATGACTTTTCCACCTGTGCCGATCACTTCACGGATCTTATCCGTCGGGATATTGATGACAGCCATTTGCGGTGCAAACTGGCTGATCTCACCACGTGACTCGGTCAAGGCTTTTGCCATCTCATTCAAGATGTGCATACGGCCATCTTGTGCTTGTTTCAAAGCGATCTTCATAATTTCTTCGGTGATCGATGTGATTTTCAAATCCATCTGTAACGCTGTTACACCTTGATCTGTACCCGCGACTTTGAAATCCATATCGCCCAAATGATCTTCATCACCCAAAATATCAGAGAGAACGGCGTAATCTTTTCCTTCCTTGATCAAGCCCATGGCAATTCCGGCAACAGGCCGCACAAGAGGCGCACCCGCATCCATGAGCGAGAGTGATGTGCCGCACACAGTTGCCATTGAGGACGATCCGTTCGACTCAGTAATTTCCGAGACAACACGCATCGTGTACGGGAAATCTTCCGTTGAAGGAATGAGAGGGTGGATGGCACGCCATGCGAGTTTTCCATGACCAATTTCACGACGTCCAGGAGCCCCCATGCGCCCACATTCGCCCACAGAAAAAGGTGGGAAGTTATAATTTAACATGAAACGCTGGCGATATTCGCCTTCGATCGCGTCGATAATTTGTTCATCTTGTCCGGTTCCCAATGTGGTGACAACCAATGCTTGGGTCTCACCGCGTGTGAACAGTGCCGATCCATGCACGCGAGGAAGAACACCAACTTCGCACACAATCGGGCGAATGTTGGTTGTGCCGCGTCCGTCGATACGTTTGCCGGTTTTGAGGATATTTTCACGCACAACATCGGCTTCGATTTTGTGGCACAAATCAGACACTAAATTCGCGCTGACGCCTTTTTCATCGGACGCATATTGCGCAACGGCTGCTTCCGTGACCGCTTTCACTTTGCTTTGGCGCGTTTGTTTAATCGGCTCTTTATATGCTTCGGCAAAAGCACCACCATGTGATTTCGCAATTTCGTTTTTAAGCGCAGTAATTTTTGGATCAACTTCGACAATATCCCATGGATCTTTTGCCGCTTGTTCCGCAAGTTCGATAATGCCTTTAATGACAGGTTGAAATGCGTTCCATCCAAACATAACTGCGCCCAACATCACATCTTCCGACAATTCTTTGGCTTCGGATTCAACCATCAACACACCTTCGGTGGTTCCGGCCACAACCAAATCAAGATCGGATTCTTTGATCTCGGCCAAAGTTGGGTTCAAAAGATATTGACCATTTTTATATCCAACGCGCGCACCGGCAATCGGGCCCATGAACGGCACACCCGACAAGGTCAACGCAGCCGACGCACCAATCATCGCAACGATGTCGGGCGCGTTTTCTAAATCATGCGACATGACCGTCGTAATGATTTGTACTTCGTTGAAAAAGTTTTCAGGAAAGAGAGGGCGGATAGGGCGATCAATCAAGCGTGAGATCAATGTCTCGGCTTCTGTCGCGCGGGTTTCACGTTTGAAAAAACCGCCAGGGATTCGCCCAGCCGCATAAAATTTTTCTTGATAATGAACGGAGAGGGGGAAGAAATCTTGGCCATCTTTTGCAGATTTCGCGGCAACGGCCGTACATAAAACAGTTGTGCCGCCCATGGTGGCCAAAACCGCGCCATCGGCTTGGCGGGCGATGCGCCCGGTTTCTAACGTAATGGTTTTACCAGCAAAATTGATATCTTTGCGAAATGTCTTAAACATATTTTTTCCTTTAATGTCGATACAAATAACCTTCGCCCACACCATGCGGGCGCAATCACAAATAAAAATTGCAAAAGTTGGGAAGCAGTGGTCGGGGGATGTCGGTGGACAGATAAAGCCAGGAAATTTCTGAATTTAACCGTCAACCGAAAATCAAGCTCCGGCCACTGAAAGCCTTTTTTTGCTGTTTCTTTTCTGGCATGATCTGACCTTCAAGTCAATTTTATTCAAATGAAAAAAGGATCTTTCCGTCATGACCAATCGCCTTGTTTTATTGCGCCACGGACAAAGTCAGTGGAATCTGGAAAACCGCTTTACGGGCTTTCACGATGTGGATTTATCAGCCAAAGGCGAAGAGGAAGCAAAAGCCGCGGGCGCATTGATTGCCAAAGCCGGAATTGATTTTGACACCGTGTTCACAAGCACGTTAAAGCGCGCGGCGCAAACGGCGGAGCTTGCGCTCACATCTGCGGGGCAGGGCGCAAAAATTGCAACCATGATCCGCCATGATGATTTGCGCGAACGTGATTACGGTGATTTAACCGGTTTGGACAAGGATGAAACCAAACAAAAATATGGTGAAGAACAAGTTCATATCTGGCGGCGGTCTTATGATGTGCGCCCACCGGGTGGGGAGAGTTTAAAAGATGTGGTTGAGGTGCGCGTGCGTCCTTATTACACATCTGTTATCAAGCCCTTGGTTGAAAAGGGTGAAGATGTTTTAATTGCCGCACACGGAAATTCGTTGCGCGCGCTGTTGATCATTTTGGGTGAAAATACACCGGAAAATATCAATCAAACCGAAATCCCCACCGGGTCACCGCTTGTGATTGAGTTTGAAAACGGTATCAGGGTTGCGAAATATTATCTCTCTGAGAAATTGGCCGCATAATAAAAAACCCCGCATTTCGCGGGGTTTTTTGAATTCTTTGCGCAAGAGCTTACTTACGAATTCCTAATTTTCTGATGAGCGTGATGTAACGTTGCTCGTCTTTGCGCTTGAGGTAATCAAGCAATTTACGGCGACGTGCCACCATCAACAATAATCCACGACGTGAGCTGACATCTTTTTTATGTGTCTCAAGGTGGGATGATAATGTGTTGATACGATCTGTGAGAATGGCCACTTGCACTTCGGGTGATCCGGTGTCATTTGCGGCGGTTTGATTGCTCTTAATAATATCGGCCTTACGGCCATCTGTTGTCGACATCGGGAACTCCTTTATTGTTATAGGTTAAAAACACGCACTGGCTGGGCTTCCACTCCTGCAACTTCCAACAAAGCCAAAGCTTCGCCGCGATAGGTTGCAAGTGTCAATTCCACACACGAAGGGTTCACCGTTAAACCGACTGATTTCAATCGATCAACTTGTGGCCGAGAAAGAAATGTCAGTTTCTGACCTTGCCGAACCTTTTGTGCTTCCCCTTCGTTTAAATCCAGTACCAAGATGTCGTCCAGTACAGTTTGAAGAGGAAGGACAGCACTTAACAGTTGGGTTTTATCGTCTTTTTCCGCGAAAAAGTCTAGTGAAATCGCATTGTCCAACGAAAAAGGCCCAACCGCGTCTCGGCTTAAGGCCGAAATATAACCAAAACATCCCAGTTTTAAGCCAAAATCCCGGGCGAGAGAGCGCACATAGGTTCCTTTTCCGCAAACACAACGGAATGTTGCCGTATCTTGCGTCAGGCTGAGTAACTCAAGTTCATAGATACTGACAGGGCGGGGTTTCAGTTCCACCGTTTGTCCATCGCGCGCCAGCGCATAAGCCCGTTCCCCATCAATTTTAAGTGCGGAATATTGTGGGGGCAGTTGCAAAATGTCACCGCGAAATTCTGGCAGGATAGATTCAATCTCCGCGCGGGTTGGGCGTTTGTCCGATGTGGCGATAACATCACCTTCACTGTCATCGGTTGCGCGTTGTTCGCCCCATGTAACACCGAATGTATAAATTTTGTCATCATCCATCATGTATTGCACAAGTTTTGTTGCCTCACCCAAAGCGAGTGGCAAAATACCCGAGGCAAGAGGATCAAGCGTGCCCGCATGGCCAATCTTTGGAAATCCCAACGCGCGTTTCACTTGCGTTAAAGCGTGATTGGAACTTATCCCGCTTGGCTTGTTGAGGTTGATCCAGCCATTGATGATTGTTTTTGGTTTTGGTGGCATGAATTTACGCGTCGGATTCAGATTCGGATGGTTTTGGGAGTTTGTGAAGAAGCTCTTCAATACGGTTTGCGCGCTCAAAACTGTCGTCGCTGACGAAACGCAAGCGCGGCGTAAATTTCATTTTAATTCTTTTTGCAATCTCTCTTTGAAAATAAGACGCGGCTTCGTTCAAAGCGGGTAACAGCTCGCTCACATCACCTTGACCCAAACGCAAAATAAACACGGTTGCATTTTTTAAATCAGGTGAGGCACGCACCTCTGTCACCGTGACAATATGCGCGGCATCCAACAGGATGGGATCATGAAAGCGTCCGCGCTGCAAAACCTCAACAATGGCGTGGCGCAATTGTTCACCGACGCGCAATTGCCGTTGGCTTGGCCCTTGAAGGGGGCCTTGCGAATTATGAGAGGATGTATAACTCATCGGCCAACCTTACAGGGAGCGCGTTTCAGATTTAATTTCGAAACATTCAATGATATCGCCTTCGCGGATATCATCATAATTTTCGAACGCCATCCCGCATTCCATACCTTCTTTCACTTCACGCACTTCGTCTTTCATGCGTTTCAAGGTTTTCAAAACACCTTCATGAATAACAACATCATCACGTAACAAGCGCACTTTCGCACCGCGTTTGACGTTACCACTTGTGACCATACAACCCGCGATTTTACCAACTTTGGTGATGTTGAACACTTGGCGAATTTGTGCCTGACCCAAATAATCTTCACGTAAGGTGGGTGACAACATACCGCCCAACATCGCCTTCACATCATCCATGATGTTATAAATGATGTTGTAATAACGAATATCAACGCGGTCACGTTTCGCCATGTCGCGCGCTTGGGAATTTGCCCGCACGTTAAAGCCAACGATCAACGCACCAGATGCGCGCGCAAGCGTGACATCGGATTCGGTAATGCCCCCAACGCCGGTGTGCAAAACGCGTACACCAACTTCGGTATTTTCTTCGACCATTTTTTGCAAAGATCCGGCAATCGCTTCAACCGATCCATGCACGTCGGCTTTGATGACCAAGGCCAATTCTTTTTTACCGTCACGCGATTGTGCAAGAAGCTGTTCAAAGCTTGTCCCTGCGGAGACAGCCGCAATCGCATCGCGTCTTTTGCGCGCGCGGTACGCCCCAACTTCGCGGGCTTTGGCTTCGTTTTCAACAACCGATAATTGATCTCCCGCATCCGGCGTGCCGGTTAAGCCCAAAACTTCAACAGGTTGCCCAGGTGTCGCTTGCTTCACATGTTCGCCGCGATCATTAATAAGTGCGCGCACGCGTCCCCATTCTGATCCCACGACAAAAATATCACCAACGCGCAATGTGCCTTTTTGAATAAGGATGGTGGCAACTGATCCGCGGCCTTGTTCTAATTTTGATTCAACCACGGTGCCTTGTGCGCTTCGGTTCGGGTTGGCGCGCAAATTGAGAATTTCAGCTTGCAACATGATGGCTTCTTCAAGCTTATCAAGGCCGATTTTTTTCTTGGCTGATACTTCCACCGCCAAAACGTCGCCGCCCATATCCTCAACAATAATTTCATGTTGCAACAGATCTTGTTTGACCTGCATCGGGTTTGCATCGGGAAGATCGACTTTGTTAATCGCAACAATAATTGGAACTTTCGCCGCCTTGGCGTGATTAATCGCTTCCACTGTTTGCGGCATGATACTGTCATTCGCGGCAACCACCAAAATAACCACGTCCGTGACATTCGCGCCACGTGCGCGCATCTCTGTAAACGCGGCGTGACCGGGTGTATCAAGAAAGGTAATTTTTGAGCCAGAGGGGAGTGAGACTTGGTACGCGCCAATATGTTGGGTAATGCCACCCGCTTCGCCCGCCACAACATTCGCTGAACGCATCGCATCAAGAAGCGATGTTTTTCCATGATCAACGTGACCCATGATGGTAACAACAGGTGCACGTGGCAATAAATCCTCATCCGAATCCGTTTCACCTTCGATACCGGTTTCGATATCGCTTTCGGTGACGCGTTTGATTGTGTGACCAAATTCCATGATCACCAATTCTGCGGTGTCGGCATCAATCACTTGGTTGATCGTGGCCATAACCCCCATTTTCATCAAGGTTTTGATCACATCACTCGATTTCTCGGTCATGCGGTTGGCTAATTCTTGCACTGTGATTGTCTCAGGTACGGTAACTTCGCGCATCACTTTTGCCGCCGATTCTTTTGCCGAAGAGGATCCACGCGCTTTTTCACGTGAACGTTTAACGGAGGCGAGAGAGCGGCCAACATCCGCTTTCTCATACTGCGCATTTAAAACTTGGTTCACGGTGAAACGTCGTCCGGAAGCACTCCAATTCGTTGTTGTTTCTGTGTCGCTGTCACCGCCGCGGCCACGTGCCGCACCGCCACGTTTGATACGGTCGCGATAACTTGTTGCATCATCTTCGCGCGCAGCAGCAGGTGATGGAGCCGATGATTTGCGCTCATTCATACGATCTTGCGCTTGGCGCAGGCGGTCGGCCTCTTCGGCTTTTTTGCGGTCCTCTTCTTTGATCAATTCCAATTCCGCCAATTCACGACGGCGCAATTCATCCGCATCAATTTTTCCGGGACGCATGCCGGTGCGTTCTGCTTCGGCGCGCAATTTTGCTTCTTCCGCTTCTAGGGCGCGGCGTTTGGCTTCTTCTTCGCGGCGGCGATCGTCATCTTCTTTTGCTTTTAAAAGGGCGCGGGCGCGGGCTTCACGCTCCTCATTCGACAAATGGGTATCAACAATTGCATCCGGCGTATCAACACCATCTTTCGGTGTGGCTTCGGTGGTGGCGCCGCGCTTTTTACGCACCTCAATGGCCACACCGCGGCTTTGACCACGGGCTAAGGTCTGTGTGATTTGTTGTGATCCGGGCGCGCCACCTTTTAAAGAGAGGGTGCCTTTACTTCCGCCTAAGCTTAAAGTTTTCTTTTCTTCGGTCATCGTATGTTTTCCAGTTTCTTGGCTAAAGTCACAATTTTTTCGGTCAAAACAGAAGGTTTTAAACCTATATGCATGATATGTGTTTCACCCACAGCAGCCGAAAGCTGGCGCGAGGTGAACGTGTTGAGAATATTTTTTCCACGAAAAACTTTTTCAAGTTTACCGCGCCCATCATCGGAAGCATCATCCGCCACGATATAAACATCGGCCATGTTGGCGCGGAACATATCTTCCAATTTTGCAAAGCCGAAAATCAAATCACCTGATTTTTTGCTCAAAGAAAGTGTTTCAAGCGCGTGGCGCAATAAACTTAATTGAACTTGTTCAATCAAATCTTTTGGGGTGATGACGGCTTGCTTTGCGGCGCCGGTAAAGCTGTTGCGCCACAAGGCTTTTTTCAAAATATCGCGATGTGCCGTCACATAAAAAACTTTGCCCGGTAATTTGCCCGTCACATCAAAAAAGATCACATCTTCCGGAGAGAGAACAAAGCGCAAAGCGGCGCTTGGTTCCAATTCCTCATTTGTAACAATACATGTGGCGGTTGGATTTTTTTTAGGCATCACGCTTTCCCCCGGCAAGGCATTGAGAGGTTGAGGCGGTGATGAAAGAGAGTAAGCGTGCGAAAGCGTTGCCGGAAAATTTAATCCGGCAACGGGGTGGTAGAAGAATTCGGGGCGAGTGTTGCGACCCAATCTTTTCTCTCCTGGCACATGTTAGGCGGAGGCGGCGGTATTTTGTTCCGCCTGGTCCGCATCGTTAAACCAATGTTCGCGCGCCTTCATAATCAGCGCATTCGCATCTTTCAAGGTGATGGCATTTTCACCCAAAATTTCCATTAACTCATCACCGGCCAAATCCGCCAAATCATCAAGTGAGCAAATTTTTGCTTCGCCAAGTTTCATGATGTGATCCGGTGTCAAACCTTCGAAGGTCACAAGGTCATCTTGTAAACCAAGCTCGGCTTGCTTGTTCTTAAGCTCTTGCGCTTTCGCATCCAACCACGCAATCGCACGGTTGCGCAATTCTTCGCCAATCTCTTCGTTAAAGCCTTCAATGCCGGCCATTTCGGAGATCGATGTTTCCGCAATTTCTTCAACTTTGGTAAAGCCTTCCGCAATGAGAAGGCGCGCAATCACGTCATCAATATCCAAAGCGGCAATGAAGAGGCTTGAGCGCGTGTTAAATTCTTCTGCGCGGCGTTTGGATTCTTCTTCTTCCGTCAGAATATCAATGTACCAACCAGTCAGGATTGAAGCCAGGCGCACATTTTGTCCGCGACGCCCAATCGCAAGTGAAAGTTGTTCATCAGGCACAACAACATCCAAGCGACGTTTTTCTTCATCCATGACAACTTTCGCGACCTCAGCCGGGGCGAGGGCGTTGACGATGAAGGTTGCAACATCGGGTGACCATGGAATGATATCCACTTTCTCACCTTGCAATTCACCCACAACCGCTTGTACGCGGCTTCCACGCATACCGACACAGGCCCCAACGGGATCAATGCCGTTATCACGTGTGTAAACCGCAATTTTTGCACGCGATCCAGGATCACGGGCCACGGCCTTGATTTCAATCACGCCGTCATAAATTTCGGGAACTTCTTGTGCGAATAATTTCGCCATAAATTCGCCGCGTGTACGGGAAAGGAAAATTTGCGGGCCACGATTTTCACGGCGCACGTCGTAAATATAAGCGCGTACGCGATCGCCCACTTTTAAGTGTTCACGTGGAATGGTTTCATCACGGCGCAATACGGCTTCGGCACGCCCAAGATCAATGGTGGCATTGCCATATTCGATACGTTTGATAACGCCGTTGATAACTTCGCCAACGCGATCTTTGAATTCGTTGAATTGTTTCTCGCGCTCCGCTTCACGAATGCTTTGCATGATGACTTGTTTTGCGGTTTGTGCGGCCACGCGCCCGTAATCAAAAGCGGGCAATGTATCAATGAGAATATCACCAATTTTGGCATCTTTTTTGATGCGTTTTGCTTGTTCGACCGTAATTTGCGCGGCTTCGTTTTCAATGAGATCGGGTTCCGTCACCGTGCGGTAAAGTTTCAATTCCGTCTCACCGGTGCGGCGATCAATGTGGCAACGAATATCATGCTCATGACCATATTTGGAGCGGCCCGCTTTTTGAATAGCTTGCTCAATCGCTTGGATCACCAATTCGCGATCAATATTTTTTTCGCGCGCGACAGTGTCGGCGACTTGTAAGACTTCCACACGATTCATTTTTTTTGTCCTTTCTTCAAAAGATCATCGGTCAAAACCAGTTTGGCTTTTGTGATGTCTTCGAACGGTATGGATACCGTCTCGCCATCACATAGCAGAAAAACATGGTTGTTTTCAAACTGAACAAGGTTGCCCTTGAATTTTTTTTGCCCCTTCGGCGTCGGGGTGTCCGTTTCCACATTAACGTCAAAGCCTTGATACGCTTTAAAATCATCTGGACGGGTGAGGGGGCGGTCAATACCGGGGGAACTTACCTCAAGCTGATACGCACTTGCAATTGGGTCTTCGACATCTAAAACAGCCGAAACCGCGCGCGACACGGCGGTGCAAGCATTTAAATCTAAGGTGCCTGTTTTCGGGTCTTCCGCCATAATTTGAAGTGTTTGCAATTTCTGACTTCCGATAAGTCGCACTTGAATCAAGGAAAAGCCAAGGTCTGAAATGACTGGCTCGATAATATTTTGAATGGTTTTTTCTTTCGCCGAAGCTTTCATTATTTATCTTTTGGTCAACAAAAAAGGCGGGCTCTTTTTTCAAAGCCCACCCTGTTATATGTCAGAGTTTGGAAGTTTTATACGCCCGCAAAACTGATTTGACAAGTATTTTTTAGAATTTCCAATTCAGCGAGACCTTGGCATTGCGCCCCGCCTCCGGAATAAAGGCCAGTTGGCGGCGGTAACTGACATCCGTCACGTTATCGACCCCAAAATTCACCGTGACCGCACCCATCTCATTGTTTTTCATGGGCGGAGCCCAGCTTCCGTAAAGGTCGAGGGTGGTGGCTGATTTACTTGTCGTAATCAGGGGTTGGTTGGGTGGAATGCGGTCTTGTGAGCTCAAATGGTTGACCCTTCCGCCAAACATCCATTGATTATCATCCGAGACGCGTTCCAAACTCAAGCCATAGTTATTTTGCGGCACATCGGCCAAGGG
>JAIXWE010000061.1 GCA_027482195.1 Alphaproteobacteria bacterium
AATAAGCACACCCGTTGATCCCGCAATCGGTTCAACAATCACGGCCGCAACATTGGATGGATCATGAAGCAAAATTATTTTTTCAAGCTCATCGGCCAAATGCGCGCCCCATTCCGGTTGCCCGCGCGAGAACGCCATGTCTTTCAAACTGTGCGTATGTGGCATGTGATCAATAAAAGGAAGAAGTTGGCCAAACGCCGCGCGGTTGTAAGGAAGGCCGCCCACAGAAATTCCACCAAAGCCCACACCGTGATAACCACGTTCGCGCCCGATCAAGGTGCGGCGCGTGCCCTCACCCTTCACACGGTGATAATTGATGGCGATTTTAAGCGCGGTATCAACCGCCTCGGAACCGGAGTTTGAAAAAAACACGTGCGAGATCGGATCGGGCATGGCGTTCACCAAACGCGACGCCGCCTTAAACGCTGTCGGGTGACCAAAATTAAACGCAGGCGCATAATCCAAAATCTCTAGCTGCGCCTTGATCGCTTCTTTGATCCGTGGCCGGTTATGCCCCGCATTGACGCACCATAAACCAGCCGCGCCATCAATAATTTCCCGCCCGTCTTGATCTTTGTAAAACATGCCGTCGGCCGAGACCACCATGCGCGGCGCGCGCTTAAATAAGCGTTGCGGCGTGAACGGCATCCAAAATTCATCCATAGAGTTAGCTTGGGTCGTGAAATCGTACATGGAAAACTCCCGCGATATGATCTATTGAGTATAGCATAGAATTTCTAAACGGATAATGAGCTTATGGTGCACGACAGCAAAGACAATAATGTCCTTTCCTTTTCACCCAAACGAAACGGACATAACCCCCGTAAAATCAAACCGCCTCCGGCTTTGAATATTCCGCCCGTCACAATGGGCTTCGCGGTCCTTCTTTTGGGAATTCATGTGGTGGTGAGCCTTACGGGTTATATGAACCCTGTTCTTGAAAGTATGATTTTTTCATTCTTAGGCTTTACACCCAACGCCCTTATTACGCTTGAAGCTTTTTCGCCCATTACACTTATCACCTATGCGCTTTTTCACGCGTCGTGGTTGCATGTGGGTATGAATATTCTCATGCTTGCTGCCTTTGGTGCGGGTGTTGAAAAAGGCTTTGGTAAAAAATCTTACCTTCTTATTTTTTGGGGAAGCTGTGTAATCGCGGCCCTTGTGCATTTTGCAATTGACCCGCACAGCACGATTCCGATTGTTGGCGCATCGGGCGGTATCAGCGGGTTATTTGGCGCGGCGTTATTATTACTCCGTGAGCAAGGTACGCCGATGAAACTTATGCCTCTTATATTGGTGTGGGTGGGAATCTCCGCCTTGTTCGGATTTATGGGCGCACCGGATGGAAGCTCCATTGCCTGGGTCGCGCACATTGGCGGGTTTTTAGGCGGGCTTGCAATTACACAATACTTACGGCGTTAGATGTATGAGAGACGGGTTGTAATGTGTTGAACAAGCCTTCCGGCTCAACCACCGCTTGCCAATGATCAAAATGCCGCCCCGTTGTGCCGCACACCCAACCGGTGCGCAAAGATGACGCAGCATTCGCACGATCTAACCATTGACGCACAACCTCATGGCGGTTTTGTGTTTTTTCTTCCAACATCACCCATAATTGATACACATCTTTCACCGGACTTATTTTTTCAATCCGCGCCAATGTTGCACGCGCCTCTCCCCACAAAGATTTTTCAATCTCAAGCTCCGCTAATTTCAAAAGCGCAAAGACATTTTCAGGGTGATGGGAGATAAGCTCAACCATGTCACGATGTCTGTGATCCTGATTTTTTTCGTGTGCCTTACATAAACGAACCCACGCATTGAAAATTCCCGGATCAGGATTATGGACCCATGATTTTTTAAGAAGGGCCAGTGCCTTTGCGATTTGCTTATGGTCCATATATAACGTCGCCATGCGTAAAATGGAGGGCGGGAAATTTTTATCCGCATCATAAGCCTTGAGGATAAAACGGCGTTTTTGCTCTGGCTGTGCGTGATCCGCCAGAAGATGATAAAGTGCCCGCCGGTGCGGGATAATTTCTTCGCGGTTGAGAATTTTTTTCTTGTCCAAAACCTCTAATGTTTTAAGGGCATCCGCCCATAATTTATTGCGCAATTCCAAATCATAAACGGGTTTTAAAAGCTGGGGGATTTTTGCTTGCGTTTTTGCGGCGTTGCGCGCCATCTCCAACGCACCTTTATGATCCCCTTGCAAAATTGCTTTTTGCATGAGGCCTTGCGCCCCTAATAGGGCCGTATCAGCGTGACGCATCAATTCTTGGAAGGCAAAATCAGCATGCGATTCCTCACCACGGTTGCGCGCCGCATGAGCTTGAACCAATAACGGCAAGCCTTTTTCTGTCTCCGACATCAAGCCTTGGGCTTTGTGCGCCAAAACATACGCCGCCTTATGATCTCCGGCGGCGGCCGCCGACAAGGCCCGCAACAGTGACTGATACCCCTTTGCACGTTTACGATCTGCGCGAGCGCGCGCCCATTCCTTGGGAAGATAAAATAAGTCATTCACCAAATTCGAAAGTTGTAACAATAACACCAGACCAATAAAGGCGCACACCAAGGCCAAGCCGAGGCGCACCGTGTAAAATTGGTTATTCCACGCAACACTGATATGCCCTTCCTGAATCGACAGAAAAACCGCCACACCCAAAAGGATCACCATATTCAGAACAGTAAAAAAGTTTTTGATCATAAATCTTTATACACCACCGCACCCTTGCCGGAAAGAGTGTATAAGGTTAGGGTAAGATCATGCTTGTTCTTGGGATTGAAACCAGTTGTGACGAAACCAGCTGTGCGATTGTTGACGACAATCGACGCATTCACGCTCATGTGATTTTAAGTCAAACCGCACGTCACGCCCCCCATGGCGGTGTGGTACCGGAAATTGCGGCGCGCGAACATCTGACCCATATTGATTTTGTGATCGCACGCGTTTTGGAACAAAGCGGCGTGACATTCTCGCAACTTGATGGCGTTGCCGCAACCACGGGCCCAGGATTAATCGGTGGGGTTATGGTTGGCATGATGGCGGGCAAAGCCCTCGCCGCCAGTCAAAATATTCCTTTTATTGGTATCAATCATTTGGAAGGGCATCTTTTGTCACCGCGCCTTGTTCAAGATTGCCCCTTTCCTTACCTTGTTCTTCTTGTCTCGGGCGGACATACGCAAATTTTATTGGCGCGTGATGTGGGCAATTACGAATTATGGGGTACCACGCGCGATGATGCGGCCGGCGAATGTTTTGACAAGGTTGCAAAGCTGATGGGGCTTCCTTTTCCCGGTGGTATGTATGTTGAAAAGCTTGCAGCGCGCTGCAAAGATCCATCCCACGCCCTTGAAAAATTTCCGTTCCACATTCCTCTTGCCCATGAAAAAACATTGGATTTTTCATTCTCCGGATTAAAAACGGCCGCGCGCAACATGTTAGAAAAAACCGCGCGAGATGAAAACAGCTTGGCTGAGTTTTGCTATGCCTTTCAAAATATCATCGCCTTAAGTTTAAGCACACGCTGCGCACAAGCTTTTACGCGCTGGCGCGCTGATTTTCCCGAGCTTACGCCACGTTTTGTCATCTGTGGTGGTGTTGCGGCCAATGGCACGGTGCGTGAGAAATTGCATGAGGTGTGTGCGAAAGAGTTAAGCACACTTTTCACCGTGCCGCATGAATTATGCACCGATAATGGTGCGATGATTGCATGGGCGGGGGTGGAGCGTTTGCAACGTCAATCAACAACAAAACTGAATTGTCCGGCACGTCCGCGCTGGCCTTTAGAGGAGTGTGTTTTATGAGCGCAATCAATGTCATTGGTGCCGGCGCATGGGGCACCGCCCTTGCCCAAACTTTTGCAAGTAACGGCCATCACGTTACCTTGTGGGCGCGCGAGGAATCGTTGGCGACTTCCATCAATACACATCATGAAAACCCGATTTATCTTAAAGACATTTCCCTTCATCACAATCTTGTTGCGACATCGGATCTTGAAAAAGCAAGTCATGCGGATGATATTCTCATCGCGACACCCGCGCAATTTGTGGATGATATTGTTCAACAGATAAAAGATAATCTTAACGCCTCACAATCCTTGATCATTTGCGCCAAAGGAATCACCAAAGACCGTTTGGAGTTGATGAGTGACGTGGTGCGCCGTCATTGCCCGGACAACCCGATTGCTGTGCTGACCGGTCCAAATTTTGCCGCCGATATTGCACGTGGCCGCCCTTCGGCCTCCACCCTTGCTTGCGATGATGCGGCACATGCAAAACATATCCAACAGCACTTAACCTCGAAAAATTTACGGCTTTACACCACCACCGATATGATTGGCGCGCAAATTGGCGGCGCGCTCAAAAATGTCATTGCGATTGCATGTGGCATTTTACATGGTCTGGATTTAGGAGAGAGCGCGCGCGCCGCTCTTGTCACACGCGGCCTTGCCGAGATCGCGCGTTTAAGTGTGCGCATGGGTGGACAACGTGAAACCTTGATGGGGCAATGTGGCATTGGTGATTTGATGTTGACCTGTTCTTCCATCCAATCACGAAATTTCTCCTTTGGTGTGCGGCTTGCAACCGGTATTGAGGAAACACCTTCACGCAGCGTTGTCGAAGGTGTGCACACGGCGTATGCCGCTTATCACCTCACGGAAAAACTTCATATTGAAATGCCGATTGTGAATGCGGTTTACGGATGTATCTATCAAAATAAAACTGTCAAGGAATCGGTTTATAATCTTCTTGACCGCCCCGCACGCGAAGAGAAAGAATGAAAATGCAATATTGGCTGATGAAATCCGAACCCTTTGTCTATAGCTTTGACCAGCTTTTAAAAGACAAACGCACCGCATGGGATGGTGTGCGCAATTACCAAGCCGCCAACAACATGAAGGCGATGGAAATTGGTGATCACGCTTTCTTTTATCACTCAAATGAAGGCAAAGAAATTGTCGGTATTATTGAGATCATCAAAAAAGCCTACCCCGATCCAAGCGATGAGCGCGGTAAATTTGTGATGGTGGATGTAAAGCCCGTGACGCGTCTTGCAACCTCCGTGACATTGGCCGCGATGAAAGCAACCAAAAGCCTTGAGACAATGACGCTTTTTAAACAAGGGCGTCTTTCCGTTACACCAGTGACGGCGCAGGAATGGAAGATCATTTGCACAATGGGCGGTGTCAAAAAATAAAAAGTACCAGTTGGTCTGTAAGCCGGATTCTGTGATGCTTGCGCACCGACGACCATTCATCTGGGAGGCTTGTTACCAAACCCCTCAAGCAATCTACCCGAGCCCCCGGCGGAAACACCAGATATGGGCCCCTATGTGATTTTGCATCCGGTGGGGTTTGCCGTGCCTGTTCGTTACCGAACGAGCGGTGCGCTCTTACCGCACCATTTCACCCTTACCCTTTAAGCAAGCTTAAAAGGCGGTATCTTTCTGTTGCACTGATCCGTCGGATTGCTCCGCCCGGGCGTTACCCGGCACCGTGTTTCCGTGATGTCCGGACTTTCCTCACCCGTATGATAAATCACACATGGCGCGGTCGTCCGACCAACTGGTGTTTCTTTTATTGCTCAGAAATCTGGCGCAGTAAAGAATAAAGCGCATTCTTGCTCAAATCTGTGACTTTGCCGCGTGTGGTTTCACTCAAAAAATCTTGCACAACGTAATGACGTTGAAACTCCGCAAGCTTTTGTTCAAAAGAGGCTTGATAGGTATAGCCGTACTCTGTGAGGGCGTGATGCATATCAAAATCATCTGGTGCTGTTACCAATTGGGGCCACAGACCAACACCATGACGCGCCAGATCACGCCACGGGAAAGCCTCACCCGGATCAATTTTGCGCCCCACGGCAATGTCGGAATGCCCAAGAATATAACGATTAGGAATTGCATGACGTTGGCGGATAGAGTGAATCAGATTGACGAGAGATTTTATTTGAATATCCGGAAAAGCTTCCGGCGTGTCACCAAAATCATGGCCATGATTGACACATTCAATGCCGATGGAAACGGAATTAATGTCAGTCCACGCACCCCATGATGATTGCCCGGCGTGCCATGCGCGCTTTTCTTCCGCAACATAATGCGTCAACGCCCCATCACGATCGACCATATAATGGGGGGCAACCTTATGCGCGGTGCGATAAATTTCATCCGCCTCTTCGGCCGTTTTGGTGCCCGTGTAATGGATGATGATCATGCGGGCACGACATCCATCGGCACGCGTATCATAATTTGGTGATTCAACGAATTTCACGTGACACTCCGTGATGTTTTTTGCAAAGGACGCAGCAAAATATAACCCACTATAAAAAAGATCAGGCATGTTGCAAAACCAAATGTAACCTGCCCCGTCATATTTGTCACAAACGCAAATAAAAGCGGCCCAAAAAACGCCAACGCCTTGCCGGTTAAGGCATATAAACCAAACTGGCCCGCTTGTTCTGTGGCCGGGGAAATGGACGCCATATAAGCGCGACTTGATGCTTGAATGGGGCCGATGAAAAGGCCACAAAAACTTGCGGCGATAAAAAACATGGTTTGCGAAGGAGCGAGAAGGATCAACACAAACCCACCGATGAGAAGAATGAGTGAGGTTTGAATAATGTTTAAGGATGAAAAACGTTTCTCAGCCCACACGGCAACCGCACACCCAAGACCAGCTGTCACATTTAATAAAATACCCAATAAAAGAATGGCGGATGTTTGCAAATCAAAACGCGTGGCGGCATAAATTCCACCCACGGCAAAAACAGTGTTTAAACCATCGCGGTAAACAGCACTGGCAATCAAAAAACGCAAACGGTTTTTATCACTCCACACATGTTGGAGCATTGTTTTTAACCGCGGAATAATTTTAATGTCAGACGACGTAACCTCATCACGCGGCAGATATAAAAATGCGGGAATTGCCAAGATCAACATCCAAAGAGAAACAAAAATTGTTGCGATGCGAATATGTTCATCATTTTCACGCGAAAACGCGATCAACGGTTTGATATCGCCAAGGCCAATAAACCCAAACAAAACACACAGCAAAGCAATAAGCCCGCCCGCATAACCAACACCCCATCCAAAAGATGATAAGGGCCCAAGATTATTTTTATCGGCGATGCGCCGCAACAGCGCGTTATAAAATATTTGTGACAATTCCATGCTGATATTCGCAACAACCAATAAACCAAGCGTAAAAATAATAAGCCACAAAGGTGCTTGCGGCGGGGTAAACCACATCATACTCACCATCACGGCGCACAGTGTGAAAGATGCCAGCATGGGTTTTTTATGTTGCCCCGTGTGATCAGCCAGCGTGCCCAAAATTGGCGCCAAAATGGCCATGATAAAACCCGATAACGCAATGGCATACCCCCACCATGCAGCACCCAGCGTCGGATCTGGCGCAATTGATTTTGTGAAAAATGTTGCATAGACAAAGGTTAGAATAACCGCGGAGAAGGCCGATTGAGCCCCATCAAATAAAATCCAAGCATGAGTCGCGCGGGTGGTGTGCATGAATCTGTAACCTTTTGATGATCTTACGCGAATGATGAACGTATGAATATAAAAAGGATCATTATGACACGTAATTTTATGGTTTTTCTCGCATGTTTGGTTTTAAACATTGCGCCAGGTACAGCACAGGAGATGAAAATGACGTTTAACCCCACATCTTATGCCCCAAACAGCAATCTTTTGGACCATGAACCAAAAGACATGCCGGTTGCAACATTTGCGGGTGGATGTTTTTGGTGTGTCGAGTCGGAATATCGGCGCATTGACGGCGTTGTGTATACCCGCGTTGGTTATGGCGGTGGTGAAAAACCCAACCCAACTTATGAGCAAATATCAACCGGAAAAACCGGACATCGTGAAATAACCCGCGTGTGGTTTGATCCACAAAAAATTTCTTACCGCGATATCATTACTTTCTTTTTAACCCAAGCGCATGACCCAACCCAAGCCGATGGGCAAGGCCCGAATATTGGGTATCAATATACATCGGCTATTTATTATCATGACGAGAGCCAAAAAAAGATTGCCGAAGAAATTATCGCGGAACTTACCGCAAGCGGAAAATTCAAATCCCCGATTGCGACAAAAATTGAGCCCTTTACAAATTTTTATGAAGCCGAAGATTATCACCAAGAATACTATGAGAAGTATCAAGAACGCACCGGTGATAAGCACATCAATATTTGGATTAAGGAGCAAAAAGCGAAGGCGAAAGCGCTTCTTCGTTAATTACACCCAACCCAAATTGAACATCAAAATATGGATGAAAGCCATCACGTAATAACCGGCCAGTTGATAAGATGCATCAATGGCCACCGCCCCAAATGGGTATCCGGTATAAAGTGAACTCATGACAATTGGCGGCATGGCAAAAGCAACCCAGATAAGACAGGCAAGAAGAAAAATCTCCGATGTGCCAGACATATCAAGATAAATAATCATAAAGGTGAAAAACAAGGCGGTTAAAAACCACAATGGAAATGAGACAATAAAAGAAGAGGACGAAACCTTGCCGCCTTGCTCTAAGGATGTGCTGCGCGCCTCGGCCCATTTATCGCCCAAGACTTTGGGGTGATACCAAAAAATTCCCAACAAGAATGCAAAAACAGAACTGACGATACTTGGTAAAAGCCAGGATTGCAAAAGATCAGTGATGGTCATGTCCATTATTTTTCTCCCCTTTTGATTAATTCTAAATGATTTATTGGCGCGCGACCATCAGTTTTTTAATTTCCGCAATGGCCTGTGCCGGATTTAATCCTTTCGGGCATGTGCGCGTACAATTCATAATCGTGTGACAGCGGTATAAACGAAACGGGTCTTCAAGTGCGTCCAAACGCTCACCCGTTGCTTCATCGCGCGTGTCCGAAATCCACCGCCAAGCTTGGAGCAAAATGGCAGGACCCAAAAACCGATCCCCATTCCACCAATAGCTGGGGCAAGATGTGGAACAGCAAAAACACAAAATACACGCCGACGGGCCTTTGCCATCTGTGCCGTTTAAGTGGTCCGCATCTTGTGCACTTTGTAAACGTTCCCGTGCGGGAGCTTGTGATTCCGTTTTCATCCATGGCTCAATCGAGGCATATTGCGCAACAATATGGGTGATGTCAGGTACCAGATCTTTCATCACCGGCATGTGGGGGAGTGGGCGAATGGCAACATCGCCCTTTACTTCATCAATCGGTTTTAAACACGCAAGAGTGTTTGTGCCGTCAATATTCATCGCACAGGACCCGCAAATTCCTTCACGGCAGGAGCGGCGAAACGTCAGCCCCGTATCAATATCATTTTTAATATGGATCAAGGCATCAAGAACCATCGGCCCGCATTTATCGAGATCAATCGTGAAAGAATCCATACGCGGATTTTCTTTCGTATCCGGATCATAGCGGTAAACGCGAAAAGTGCGCGCGTTTTTTGTGGTGGCCGATGTTGCGTTATGGGCTTGGCCTTCTGTGACCTTGGAATTTTGCGGTAAGGTAAATTGTGCCATTGTTATTTCTTATCTCATGAATGTTAAAATAAATTAAACAAAGCCTTAATAAACGCGTTTTTTGGGCGGCGTTGCCTCAACCTCATCGGTCAAGGTGGTTAAGATAACCGGGCGGTAATCAATTTTCGTTTTCCCCGCATCATCCACATAAATTAATGTGTGCTTCATCCAGTTATCATCGTCACGCTCGGTGAAATCTTCACGCGCGTGCGCCCCGCGACTTTCGGTACGGTTCACCGCGGAATAAAGTGTGGCCACCGATTGCGCCAATAAATTATCAAGCTCCAACGCTTCGACAAGATCCGTATTGAAAATCAAGGAGCGATCATTAATTCGGATATCGCTTCGTTGCGTATAGCTTTTTGAAATTTTCTGGCAACCTTCTTCCAAGGTCTTGCCGGTGCGAAACACGGCGGCGTCGGCTTGCATTGTGCGTTGCATATCATTGCGCAAATTCGCAACAGACGTTCCGCCCGATGCGTTGCGTATTTTATCAAAACGCGCAACAGCCGCATCTTCACACGCCGTGTTCTTAAGCGCTTTGTGCTTGGCACCCGGTGTGACGGTTTCGGCCGCGCGAATGGCCGCCGCACGCCCAAAGACAACCAAATCAAGCAACGAATTCGACCCCAAACGGTTTGCCCCATGCACGGAAACGCACGCCGCTTCACCAATGGCCATCAAACCCGGCACAATACGATGCGGATCGGAATCGGTGGGGCTGACAACTTCGGTGCGCCAGTTGGTTGGAATTCCGCCCATATTGTAATGAACGGTAGGTAAAACGGGAATGGGTTCTTTGGTCACGTCAACGCCCGCGAAAATTTTTGCCGTCTCGGCAATACCGGGCAAGCGTGAGTTGATAATATCGGGGTCAAGATGTTCAAGATGAAGATGGATATGATCTTTATGCTTCCCAACACCGCGCCCTTCGCGAATTTCAATCGTCATGGAACGCGAAACCACATCACGACTTGCCAAATCTTTTGCCGACGGGGCGTAACGCGTCATAAAACGCTCCCCTTCCGAATTGGTGAGATACCCACCCTCACCGCGTGACCCTTCGGTGATCAAACATCCCGCGCCATAAATACCCGTGGGGTGGAATTGCACAAACTCCATATCTTGTAACGGCAAACCTGCACGCAAGACCATGGCGTTGCCGTCGCCTGTGCATGTATGCGCGGATGTACATGAAAAATAGGCACGGCCATAACCGCCCGTTGCCAAAACTGTTTGATGCGCACGAAAACGATGAAGCGTGCCGTCATTCAAATTCCAGGCAAGAACGCCCAAACATTCACCTTCATCCGACATCAATAAATCAAGGGCAAAATATTCGATGAAAAACTCAGCCTTATACTTCAAAGCTTGAGAATAAAGTGTGTGCAAAATCGCATGCCCCGTGCGGTCAGCCGCCGCACATGTGCGTTGCGCCGTGCCCTTGCCGTAATGGGTGGTCATGCCGCCGAAAGCGCGTTGATAAATTTTGCCATCGGGCGTGCGCGAAAACGGCACGCCGAAATGTTCCAACTCAATAATCGCCGGAATGGCTTCGCGGCACATATATTCAATCGCGTCCTGATCACCCAACCAATCAGAACCCTTGATCGTGTCATACATGTGGAAACGCCAATCATCTTCGCCCATATTTCCCAATGCCGCCGAAATTCCACCTTGCGCCGCCACCGTATGCGAACGCGTTGGGAAAACTTTTGATAAACACGCGGCCTTCAAGCCTTTCTCCGCCATGCCCATGGTTGCGCGAAGCCCCGCCCCGCCGCCGCCAACGACCACAACATCATATTCATGATTGATAATTTCGTAACTGCTCATCACATCCTCAAATCGCTATTTTCAAAATTGAAAAAACTGCCAACGCGCCACAAACAAACACACCCACGCGCAAACAAATCAGCATGGTGAGTTTGGAAAATTTACACGCCACATAATCTTCGATCACTTCCGTAAGATTCAACACCGCATGATAAAAATTTGAAACAACCAAAAGCATCAACAAAACTGCGTTCACAGGATTTGCAAGCCAATCGGAAAACCCGGCATATGAGATGTTCAAAAAAGTGGGAAGGGTAAAAATCCCCCAGATCAAGGTGAGAAACGAGACCAAGGCAACAACACGGTGCATGAACCAATGATGGGATCCGCGTTGAAGTGACCCCAAGCCGCGCGCGCGCGCCATCGGGTTTGTAAAGCGATCATATTGCCATTTCATTTTCATCATCTTACATGCCCCCCGTTAAGAAAAACCAGGTGAACACGGTAAAAAAAGCAGTCGCCAGTAAAATAGCCGCCCCAAATTGATCCGCCGTCTTGATGGTGAGCAAATATCCCATATCCATCAAAAAATGACGCAGACCCGTAAAAAGATGAAGATAAACCGCCGCCAAGAATCCGAACAAAATCAATTTGCCGAATGGGGAAGATAAAACCATGATAAATTGATCATAAGCCGCCGGGCCCGTCGCGGCCGCCGCCAACCACCAAGTTAAGACGACAACACCCGCCGCCACGGCAATATTGGCCGCACGATGAAAAATTGAAAGAGCCATGGTCAAAGACCATTTCCAAATTTGCAAATGCGGAGATAAGGGGCGCGGATCTGCGCTCATGACAACCATCCTTTGTTGAAACGCAAGTTTAGTGTCATTTTAATCATTTGCCAAGCCGTCGCGAGGAAGAAAACGCAAAGCAACCCCATTGATACAATAACGCAAGCCCGTTGGGGGTGGACCATCATTGAACACGTGCCCCAAATGACCGCGGCATGTTGCGCAATGCACCTCCACCCGCGGATAAAGCAATTTGAAATCAGTTGTTGTGCCCAAAATTTTTTCATCCAACGGCTGAAAAAATGAAGGCCAACCCGACCCGGAATCATATTTGGCCTGCGATGAAAAAAGCTCAGAACCGCACCCGGCACATACGAACACCCCCGCCCGCTTTTCGTCATTTAACGGGGACGTAAAGGGCGCTTCGGTTCCGTGTTCGCGCATGACCCGAAACTGGTCCGGCGTCAAACATAATTTCCAGTCTTGATCGTGTTCACTCATAAAACTTATTCGTATCCAAGCTTATTTTAGATGATCACGGATTAAAATTTCGGCAATTTGAACGGCATTCAGCGCAGCACCTTTGCGTAAATTATCGGCCACACACCAAAAACTCAGCCCATATTCGACCGTCGGGTCATCGCGAAGGCGCGAGATAAAAACGTCGTCCTCGCCTTGAATTTCAATGGGGGTGACAAATTCCATATCCGATTCCAAATCAATGACCGAAACGCCCTTGGCTTTTTGTAAAATGCGCCGCGCATCTTCGGCCGGCAACGCCTTTTGAAACTCCACATTCACGGCCAAAGAATGGCCAATGAAAACCGGCACGCGCACACATGTCGCCGCAACCTTAATTTTGGGATCAAGAATTTTTTTGGTCTCGGCCGCCATCTTCCATTCTTCTTTCGTGGCGCGATCATCCATAAAGACATCAATTTGCGGAATAACGTTAAAGGCGATTTGTTTTGAAAATTTTTGTGGGGTCACACCCGCATTCATAAAAATGTTGCGTGTTTGGTTGAATAATTCATCCATCGCGTCTTTCCCCGCACCGGAGACAGATTGATATGTCGCCACGACCACACGCTTGATAATCGCAATCTCATGAAGTGGCTTTAAGGCAACCACCATTTGAATGGTGGAACAATTTGGATTCGCGATGATGTTTTTCTTTTTGTAATCAGCAATTGCTTGGGGGTTAACCTCCGGCACCACCAACGGCACATCGGGATCCATGCGAAAAAAACTGGTGTTATCAATGACCACTGCACCGGCTTTTGCCGCGCGTGGTGCAAACTCCGCCGAAACGGCTGCACCGGCGGATGACAAAACAATATCGACTTTTGAAAAATCAAAATCGTTTAAATCTTCAAGCGGAATATCGCGCTCACCGAATGCAACTGTTTGCCCTTTTGACCGTGCGGATGCCACCGCATGAATGGCGTCTAATGGAAATGCCCGCTCCAGCAATGTTGCCAAAATCTCACGCCCGACATTCCCCGAAGCCCCCACAACTGCAACACGATAACCCATGATAATCCTCTCAACTTCTTTGTCTATCTGTGGTAAGTTACCCATGTAAAGTCAAGTCATTCTCCAAGGTTTATCCGTGCAAAATTCCGATTTTCTTGAAACGCTCCCCTTCCCCATCCTTGTTGTGGCACGTGACCGACAAAAAGGGGAAATTTTATTTATGAATTCCGGTTTCCGGACACTTTTGAATGCCTCGGCCGGGTTGCATTATCTTGCCGATATTTGGCTTGATGATGACGGGAATGCGGTCTTAAAAGAAATACAAAAAAATGCACCCGCCCATCATCTGACCGTTACAATCGGCACGAAATGGTATCGCCTGAACATCCATGAAGTTTTGTGGGAAGAAAAAATTGCGCGCATGATTTGGGCAACCGATATTTCCGATGCGCAAGACGCCTTAAAAGCCGCCGATATCGCAGCCGAAGCAAAGGCAAATTTTTTGGCAACCATGAGTCACGAAATGCGTACACCGATGCAATCTGTTTATGGATTGTTGGAATTAATTGCGCTTGAAAAACCGTCCCCGCAGATTTTGGAGATGGTGAATATCGCGCGCTCTTCGGCGGCTGGATTGCTTGAAATTCTTGATGATATTTTAGACTTGGCAAAAATGGATGCGGATAAGATGGAGCTTGACCAATTCGAAGTTCCCATTCGCACATTGGCACGCGGCGTCTTGGAAGCCTTAAGCGTCAAGGCGCACGGCAAGCCCGTTACGTTGAAAGATGATATTGATCAAGATGTCCCCTTTGTTGTTATTGGTGACCCTAAACGTTTGCGGCAAATTCTCATTAACCTTACCGGCAATGCTTTGAAATTCACCCAAGAAGGATCGGTGACGTTGCGCGTCATGCGCACCACACAGCATCTTGCGCAACGCGACATCGGAATTAATTTGCGCTTTGAAATCAAAGATACCGGAATTGGTATGTCTCCAGAAGTTTGCAGTAAACTTTTCCAAGCCTTTACCCAAGCCGACAATTCCACCGCCCGTAAATTTGGCGGCACGGGCTTAGGTCTTTCCATTTGTAAAAAATTGGTGGAATTGATGGGCGGCGTTATTGGTGTCGACAGTATTGAAGGACACGGGTCAACATTTTGGTTTGAAATCCCCACCGAGGAAATTGCCGTCAATGCCAAGATTATCGACATGCCGGATTTATCGGGCATCACCGTTTTATCGGTGGAAGATCACCCACAAGGCGCCAAAGAAATTGCGAATTCCTTGAAATCAATGGGGGCCGCGGTTGATAGCTGTGCAAGCTTTGCCGAAGGGTTGGATCTTGTGAAACGCAAACCTTATGATGTGGGTGTGATTGACCAAGGGCTTCCCGATGGTTTGGGGTTGGATCTTATTCGTCACATCATGGATATTCGCCCATTTATGGGTTTGTTGATGTATACGGTGCGCGATGATGTGGGCTTGCAACACTCGCTTCAATCTTTGGGCGTGACCTATATCGCAAAACCTGCAAGCCGTTTGGGCTTGGGGCAAGCCGTGTTAGAGGCCGCAAGCAAATCCCATCACATTACATCCGACTCACCCAAACGTCTTTTGATTGCGGAAGACACATTAAGTGTTCAAGATTTATTGCGCCGGCAATTAAAATCATTGAATGTCGAAGCGGATTTCGTTGGCAATGGCAAAGAAGCCTTGCATGCGCTTGAGAGCGGAAAATATGGAATTTTATTCACCGATCTTCACATGCCGGACATGGATGGGTATGCGTTAATTGAAATGATCCGCCATCATGAAAAAGAAACGCAAAAACACCTTCCCGTTGTTGTCTTAACGGCCGATGTGCAAATGGCACAACGCCAAGTTTATTTAAGCCATGGGTTTGACGAATGTTTGTTAAAGCCAATCTCTCTTGGACATTTTCGCAGACTTCTTATTCGTTGGGGGCTGTTGACATCAGAGGAAACTGTGACGGATATTCCTCAATCATCCATACCGTCGTCCACACAATCTTCGGCCCCGATTGATCGCGCTGCGATTGTTACCCAAATGGGGGCGTTTGACCAAGACGCGATTGAGATGTTGGGATTTTTTATTGAGATGACAAAACCCGTGATCGCGCGTTTGGTCAAAGGTCTTGAGACACAAAACGTGCATGACGTCAAAGAAGCCGCTCATTCCTTGAAAGGTGCGGCACGTTCGGCATGCGCTTTCACCTTGGGTGATTTGGCGGGGGTGGTTCAAGACGAGGCGGAAAAAAATATGATTGATAACGCAACCATTCAAAAAATTCTTGCCGAATTTCCGCGCGTTGAAGACGACATCAAAAGCATGAAAGTGCCTTAAAAATTAAGGACAACCCGCTTCGGTATGTGCCGCGCCCGCCTTTAAAATGATCCAATAACGAAAGCAACGTGAACCGGCGGGGCATGTGCGCACACCGGAATCTCCGGGCGTTGTGTCGGTTGATAAATTGACAACACCGCCCGTTGCATTGATTGCTTCGGCCTCACATGGGGAATAATTATCATTCAATCGTGCCAACGCGGCTTGTAAATAAGCATCTGTTTTATCGGTGGATGTGAAAACAAAAACACCATCAGTCCCGTTATAATACTGCCATGGCGTAAATAAATTTGGTGGGGGAGGAAGAAATTTTCCCGATGTCGATCCAAACATACGCGCATGGTTTTGATTTGTGGATCCTGAGCCGCCAGGATTTCCAGGGCAGCGAATAAATTCAACATTGTTATTGGCGGCCGATCCCGGCGTTGCTGATTGCGCGTTAAAATAGGGATCGCGCGGATTGATGGGGTAGGGTGTGTTTCTTTGCTGGGTTACCGTGAGTTCTGAATCTTGATCGGCATAACTCAACACACATTCTTGGATGGTGGAGCTGACAAAACCAACTTGGCTCTCAATTTCGCTGACGACATTGGTCACATTCTGGCTTTGCGCTTGTTGATTGGATGGCTCCATCAAACTTACCGTCAGGGCCGCCAAAAGAGCCACCGCGATTAAAATATAAATGAGCGCACTGCCGCGCGTGGTTGAAGAGATCTTTGTCATTTTGAAATTATAACGCAAAAAACCCGAGGCGCAAACCCCGGGTCTTTGTAAGAATGACGGGAATGAGGGTTTGCTTACCGCTCAACCAATACGTGGTAGTAGTTATACGTGTTTGCTGGTTGCTGGAAGCACCCTTGTGGTTGACCGTTAAGAACGTTCGCACCACCTGAATCCCCAATAATCGCAGTCGCAGTGTACACAATCGTTGCCGCAGTTGATAATTTCGGGTTGTTCAAGATAACGTTCGAAAGCGTTGGAACAGCACCCATACCTAATTGAGAGTGAATCCGCTCACAAATTGATTGAGAAACACCAGGCAAAAGCGCGACAATGTCAACACCAGCCGTGGTTGCGGCGTTTGTCCCGATGTTCCAAACGCGGTTGCGCGCGTTGTACACCCAGGTGCCGGGCAAACTGTTGGCCATGACGGCATTTGGCGCCAAAGTATGGTTTGCGCCACCGCCCGATGGGTGGAAAACGTTCGCGGCTTCAAGTTGTGGTGTTGTTAAGTTTGTCGCAAAAAGAGATGGATCATCAAAAGTCAAGTTGTCGACTGTGACGCCATTACTGACGATCATACGGACAATTGCGGTTTTGAGTGATGCCGGATATTGCGTGATCGCGGCCGAGTTGACCAAAGATGTTTCGCGTCCTGCGTCCCCGCCACCTGAACGCGTTGATTGCGTCACAGCGTAAGAGAGCGCCGCAAAGAGAGCGACAGCAATAAGAATAAGGAACAAGACGTTCCCGCGTTCCGTTGTTCGATGTTGAGGTATGTGTTTCATGGTCTTTTCTCCCGTCAAGGTGTTGAACTGATTATATTATTCATTCCCCTCATTTGTCGAGGGGGGTGTTGCACTTTCTGATGAAGCCGCAGGCTGTACCTCGGCGGCCGGTTTATCAATAGAAACTTTTTCAATTCTTAAAGATACGTCGAGGGCATTATTGGTACATTCCCGCCCGACACATAACCCATTGATGGTCGCGCGCCACCCCGCCCCGCCATTCAAGGCATGACCCAAGGCTTCACGAAACTGGTTATAATTTGTGGTTTCTTTTGATTGAATGGTGATTTGATTTCCGTTCGCGTTAATCTCAACACCCGCATAAATCGGCTTTGCCCTTTCAACCCAGGCTTGAACCTGTTCCGCGGCAACGGCTTGCATGGTCATCACGGGCACGATGGGTTTCAAATTCTCCGCCGCCTGAAGCTCCGCGCGCAATTCCGTCAGCTTTTGGGTTTGCATCATGGTAAAAAGCCCAAGAGAAGCCGCCGCCGCCCACGCAATTCCACCAGCGATAAGAGCTTTTTGGCCAACATTTTGGGGCATGCGCTCAAGGAAGCGGTTCAGATCTTCGGTGGCTTGGGATCCGAGATAACGATTAAGAACTTGCAAATCAAACGCTTTAAACGACACTTTTTACATCTCCTTTAAGAGACATTGGTCTTATATTTAGTTTAAATTCTAAATTTTAAGACCGCTGTAAGATTGAATAAAATTTGAGACAAAACACATATTATTGGGTTCCCTTGATACGAATACGGCCATCGGGCTCAATCCCTGGCTGAGCTTGGCCGCGCACCGACATCACCCCGGTGGAATAAGCCGCAGGAACCAAGGCTTCCCATTCCAATGCACCACCCGTTTTCACTTCATAACGCACCAGCGTCCCGTCAATTTTTGCCAAATCATCCAGCAATTCTTGAATACGGGCAAGGTTGCGCAAAACATCGGATTGCGCAGATTGACCGGCTTTCATCATCAGATCCATCGCGGCTTGATCGGAAGAGGAACGCACAGATTCCAATTCTCTGTTCACAAAATTAAGTGCGACATATTGAATGGTCATGAAGCCCAAAAGCGTCAAGCTGATCAACACGCCCGACAAAAGCAACATGCGCGCCAAACCGCGTGATAATTTTTCAGTCATCAATTGACGGTTGCGCCATGGAATAATCGTGGCAACTTTTGGGTTGATGGTAACAAAATTTGCTTCCATCGTTTGCACGCGCGGCAAAATAGTACGCGCAGCACCCAAGAAAACCTGCATCCGCCCCGTTTCGGGATCCCAGCGCAAGGCAGCCGCCAAACCTTCTTGTTCATACATATAAACAGTTTCGCGATCCCAATATTCACTGTTGCCAGGTAACGCGGCAGCCAAGGGGCACCAACTGTCCGGGCTTGACGCAAGCGCAGAAGACGGACACGCCAAATACCAAATTTTTCCACCTTCGATGGAATACACAAAATGAACTTTTTCAGTCGCGCACGATTGTGACGCCGCATTCCACACCGCTTCTGTTTCTGTGCCCGGAATATGCGGCAAAGACCCACCGACGAGCTCAGATGGCAACCATGGTTTTAAATCCCCAACAAAAATATCTTCTTCGCCCGCAAGCTTGTCAGCAAAAGTTGGCTTGGGCTTGCGCGCTTCTTCTTTTTGCCCTTCGGTTAAAGGGACATCTTCTTGCGGTTGGTCTTTTTTCTTGAACGAAAAATTTTTGAGATCAAGGGAAAACGCCATTACATTTGCCCCTCCATTAAGCCACCCATCATGCTGTCCATGCTCATATTCATGACTGTCAATGCGTAGATCGCACTCCCGAAAGCTATGGTCAGATACAGACCTGTGAATAAAAATGCCAACCAGACGATCAGCTTGTGTTTAGTTTTCGCCGCCTGAGCACGCATTTCGGCGATTGATTCCATGATCGTAGCAACTTGAGAGAGATCCGACAAGGTCGCAAGCTCTAATCGCTCGGCGCGGGTTAAAGGGGCCCGGTCAAGTGCGCGGCCCAAATTGACCCCGCGTGATAATTCGTTATTTGCCCCTTCCCAATAAGCGGCAACATCCGGCGAATTTGACGCCTCACCCGATTGGCGCAATGTGTCACTGATGGACACATTGCTACGAAGCATGCGCACGGCCGCCGTCATACTGTCGGCAAAACTTAAATCGCGCAAATACCCGCTGATGAGCGGAATTTTTCGGACAATCTTGGCCGTTGGCCAATCGCGTTTCCCGCGGTTCATAAAAAATGAAAAGACGCACCAGGCCATAAAGGCCGCGATTCCATAAGCAATCCAAATCAATACATCCCATGTGAGGGAGAGATTGCCCACAACGCGTTCATATTTTGCAACCTCTTCACCTTCTTTGGGGGCGTTATCGGCAAACCATTTCAACACTGTGCCCTTCCCCCACACCAACGATTGAACAATCGTGATCACGTCAAACGCAAGCCATGCCATCGTTCCCATCACCGCACCCGCATTTTTGCGTTTTTGGGTAATCGAGTGAATGGCGTAAGGAATGCCTTCTTGCAATTTGTTCGCGCGTTCCGATGCCGCCAAAATCGCAATCGTGGAGCGATCAAAAATATTCAACGCCTTCAACGCGTCAATAACACCCAAGCCGCGTGCCAACGCTTCGCGCGCAGGCGCCAAAATATTTTGCCGTGTGGGGTTGTCTTCGGCCTCAATAATCTTCCACAACGCAACCCCCGGAGAGGTGGATGTGGAGCGAAACATAATTCCGCGCAAAAGCTGCACTTGCCACCAACTCGAGCGCGCCAATAAACGCTCAAGCGGTGTGCGCGCATGTGGGCGAATGGTCAAAACATGGGCACCTTTTTTTGAAAAAGATTCCCGCACATCGGATTCGGTTGGCATGTAAACGGTTTCTTTGACCATCTTGGCCTTCCCCCGCCCTTCATATGCCACTTCCACAATCCATTGCTGCATGGCTTATGACTCAAGATAAGAAACAGCAGATTTCGGATCCACCAAGCCGGATTTCACAAGATCAATCAATCCATCACGGCGTGAATGCACCACGACACCATCAAGATCAATAATTTCATTCACGTTGTTCATGAGAGAACGATAAATTTTATCACGCTCCGCCGGGCCCAACGTGATTAATAACGCGTCAATCAATAAGGTTCGCCCCGAAATTCCTGTGCGGTTACACAAATCACATCCCGATGTGTTGTGACGCCGCAACGGCGTTGATGGATCAAAACCAAGTTGTGCCAATTCGGTTGCTTCCAAGGCTTCGGCGGCGGTGGAGCGGTGCGCACAGCCTTGGCAAATCATTTTCACCAAACGCTGGTTGATGATACAGCGCACTTGTTGCGCGAGTGTGAAGGTTGATGCCCTCTCGCGTTCATGTGAAATCAGTGATTTTAAACGCTCAAAAGTTTGAAGTGCGGTATCCGCGTGAACGGTGGAGATCACGGTGTGACCGGACTCAGCCGCTTTAAGCGCGGTTTCAACAGTGTCAGAGTCACGCAATTCCCCGATCACGATATAATCCGGATCATGACGCATGGCGGCGCGGATCAGATCCGCAAACTCACCCCCCGGCATGCCGGGGCGCACTTGCCATTGCGTGGCGTAACGCAATTCATATTCAATTGGATCCTCGATGGTCAAAACATGTTTGCGGCGACGATCAATTTGTTGGATACAGGCATAAAGTGTTGTGGTTTTACCCGAACCGGTTGGGCCGGAGAGCATGATCAAACCACCACCCCCCTTAATTTCGGGGGAAAGAAGTTGCGCCAAATAATCCGCCACATCTTCGTGGCGTTTAAACAATTCATCAAAACCTTTTAAGGCGGCACGATCAAGAAGACGCAATGTCAATTTTTCACCATCTTGCGCTTGCGGCCCCGCGGCCACACGCACGTCAATCAAACGGCCTTGCCATGTGAAACTGAAACGTCCGTCCTTCGGGGTGACGCGATCACCAAAGTTCATGCCCGCATCGCGTTTAATCAATGTGGTGAGACGCGCCATCGCATCGGGGGGAAGCAAATGAACGGGAACCATGTCCCCATCAATGCGATACCGCACCCAGTTGGGCGCAGCCGGATTATTATCTTGAATAAGGTGAATATCGGACACGCGCATCTGCAAGCTTTCCGCCATCATGTCACGTAAAAACTGATTCAGAAGAAGACCGTTATCCGTATCGGCCAACCATGTCGCCAATGTTTTCTCACATCGATCAGCGGAGAGATCATGCACCGCGCGCAATGTGTTCAAAAGTTCCGTGCGGTCCCACACTTCAACTTCAATTTTTTCAACCAATAAACCAGAGCGGTTCGCGGTTGAGATCAATGTTTCCACCTGGCGTTGATTTAAATCATTCAAGGGGGCGATGCGCAAAATTCCATCACGCAAACCGATCAAGTGAATATTGAGTGGCAACCAAGCTTGAACAGGAAGCCAGGAGCGAAGCTGGTCACCGGTTGCGCGGTCTTTGACCGTGTCTTTCACTTCCATGTCGGGTGTACTTGGCGCACCCGCCATATCAAGCAATTGTTCAGTGGAACGATTCACCCCAAGATCAAGCAACATGTTGCGTTCACGTTGGACCATATCCAAGTAACGCTCCCGCCCTTCGGCCGCGCGCGCTTTGCGCCGGTCACGCCATTGACGACGCTCAACCCCACCCGGCGGGGGAACGGCTTGGGAGTTACGGCGGCGATCTTGTTCAAGAGAACCGTCGTTGGGCGTTTGTATATCGGACATATCCTTTAACCCGTTTAAGGTTAGGGCGAAGTTGACGCAGCTGGCGCAGAAGCCGAAGGTGTTGTTGTTGCACCACCGGATGTTGTGCCACCTGCACTTCCCGATTGTGCCGCACCACGGTTAACAGATGATAAAGAGCGGTCGAATAAGAGACGCACGCGATCTTTTCCTGACATAAAATCAACACCTGTTGGGGTTATGTCAACAATCCATTGCACGCCACCCAAAACAACTTGTTGGCCTTGATTGATGACACGCGCACCACCGGGGCCGTTGATAATCGCACGCCGTGGTGAGTGTGATGTAATGACAAAGCCTTCAAGCGCAGATGTTTTTTCTTCGATCGGTTTGGCGGTGGCGGGAACCATTTGATCCACGACCACGGCCTTTGTGTCTTTGCTGACAGCACGTGACGCATCACCACGCACGGGAATAACCAAAACGCCGCGCGCACCATCATGGGCAATTTTGACATCATCAACAATTGTCCCTTCACGCACCGGTGTCCACGCAAGTGTCAACGGGCACGCCTCAATCGGTTGCAATGTCATACCCGC
>JAIXWE010000046.1 GCA_027482195.1 Alphaproteobacteria bacterium
AAAACGCCGCGCGCACCATCATGGGCAATTTTGACATCATCAACAATTGTCCCTTCACGCACCGGTGTCCACGCAAGTGTCAACGGGCACGCCTCAATCGGTTGCAATGTCATACCCGCGCGGCATCCGGAACGTGACACGGTCAAACCAGTATCCGTTCCACCCAGATCAATATTATTGATCTGCATTTCCGCATCACCGACATTCACCAAGGAAACCGTCATGGACGCTTCGCCCGCAACAGAACCAAAATTCATTTCCTCTTGTGATGAAATCAACAAACCTAAACCGGGAACTGCCTCGGGGAAAATTTTTGCTTTCTCAACTTCTTCAGGATCAAATTCACCTTTCAAATTGATACTAGCAACTTTTGATGCGCCTGAATGTTCAACCAACAAAACGCCTTGGGCTTGGCCTTTTTGTGTGGGTGCCCAGGTGATGGTGGCGGCACAAGCTTGCCCGGCGGCCAGCTTGTCACAATCCGACATCATCACATAACCCGCTTTTGATCCCGCTTGGATCGACACATTCTTGATACTCAACTCTTCTGAGGTGATATTGCGCAAAATCACGGTACGCACAATCGGCGTGCTTGATTTAATCGAACCAAAATCAACTTCATTGGGGATCGCTTCCACGTCACCCAATAAACGATCTGATCCTTCATCACCTTGTTCAACCGTGCCCTTCATTGACGCAGTGACAATGCGCGTGCGCCCATCGTGACGGATGAGCATTTCAACGCGCCAATTGCCAATTTGCAAACCCTTCACCGCAACAACAACGGCACATTCCGCACCGGAGGGTAAGGGTGATTTGCTACATTCATCCAAAGCGACATCGGAAGTCACGGTGGATGATGGATAAAGATTGATCGCAGAAATTTTGACATCTTTTGAAGATTCATTGCGAAAACGCATGACAACTTGAGCCGTAGCGCCAATCGTTACCTCGCCCGCATCGACATCATTCTCAACCGGGGCCAATGTTCCACTTGCCCCGCCCGCACCTGTTGCGGCCGAACGCGCGGCCGGATCATCAAGCGCCGTTGCACCCACGGGCATGCTGAAAAGAAAGGCGGTTAAAAAAATCAAAAAAGAAAAGCGCGGCATCATGATTATTGCCCCTGTGATGAGATGGAAGATGATGGCGGTAAAATATTTAAGGGAACTTCCGCGAATGGTTCCGTGACACGTTCCACAGCGGCGGGCGGCGGTGATGTCGGTGTGGAAGAATCGGCAGAAGATTGAGATGCGGGCGCATCCGAATAACGCACACCATCACTCATTTGCGTTGATGTGGCATTATTTTCACTGCGCAACGCGGGTATGTCGCGGTTTGTCACAACACGCGGCGGATTCGTGGGCGTTGATGGTTTTGGTTGTGATGCTTGCGCCGGCTTTTTTTCAACAGGGGGCGGTGGTGGCGGAACATCGTCATCCCGCAAAACTTCCTCGGGCAAAGGTGCCAAGGTTTCCATCTTCGTTACCTCGGGCACCGGTGTTGGTGTTGGTTGCGCGGGTTTTGAAGCTTGATCTTGCGGTTGATCTTCCGATGTAAAAACAATCACCCGTGGACGCAACATGAAAACAAGCTCGACGTTATTTGCGCGCGCTGTGCGGCTTGTTGGTATAATCGGTTCCGCAATGCCGGGCCCTGTTGAATCCAGGTTATCAGTTTCGCGAACCAATCCGGCCAATAATAATGTATCACCCGGACGCACGCGGACTGAGGTCCGCAACTCGCGTTCCGTGGTGTTCGGCAACTGAACCGTGGCTTCGGGCGAGGCTTCAAAACGCTCAATACTTTGCAACTCAGATAACTGAATATTGATCGTGCTATACACGCTGGCGCTATCCCAATTGGAACCAATCTCTAAGGTAAAACCGCTATTGACCTGATCCGTCGTTGTTGAGGTGGTGGTGTTCCCCCCATCCGTCACAGTTTGCGAAATAGATGACAAAAAGTTTTGGCGATCTGCCACGCGCAAGCGCGAGGATGATCCGGATAACATGGTGATTTGTGGTTGGGAAATTGTTTTCACCGCACCATAGTTAGAAATAAACTGCACAACATCCGAGGTGGTAAAATTGATATTGCCGGTTGTGGGCAAGCCAATACTGACCGGCGCACCCAATTCCGCATTCGCGGTTCCAGCCAAATTAATACCCACATTAAACTTCCCAAGGGTGCTAATTTCATCCCAACGAATTCCGGTTGAGTTTCCGGAGTTCAACGACACTTCCCAGATATAAGTTTCAAAAATAATCAATGCGGTGGATTGGCGCAAACGCTGGAAGTAACGTTGCGCCATCGTGGCGGTGCGTTGCGAAGCACGATAAACAATCGTGCGCGTTGACGGATCGGTCACAGGTGTGGATCCGGTAATGGATGCCACAGCCGTAGAAATATTCGTCAAAAATTGTTGCAATTGTTCGGTGGCCGCAATCGGCGGAATGGTCACCGTAAAAATCTGATCATTCTTTACAACCAAAATACCGTTCTGGTATGCGCAATATTGATTTGCGAGTGAACATATTTCGTGCACCACCTCGTTCAACGGCCCACGCAAATTCGTAACCGTCACAGCACGCGACAAACCTTCATCGGA
>JAIXWE010000055.1 GCA_027482195.1 Alphaproteobacteria bacterium
AACGTATCATCACCGATATTCGCGATATTGATGGGGCAACATCGACGGTGGCCTCAGCGGTGGAGGAGCAAAACGCGGCCACAGCCGAGATCGGGCGCAATGTGGCGGAAGCCTCAACGGGCACCCAACAAGTGGCGCATAATATTCAAGACGTGCAACGCAACGCAACCGAGACCAGCAGTGCCGCCAGCACGGTGCAAAGCGCGGCATCAGAATTGGCAAAAATCTCAGATGATTTGCAAGTTCAGGTGCAGAGGTTCTTATCCGAAATTCGTAACGGCTAAGATTTCAAAAGTTTTTGAATATTATCAAACACGTCGTGGAATTGGCCTTCGGTCAAACGCCGTGTTTGCGTATTGTAACGCGAGCAATGATAGCTGTTGATAACGCTTAAATGACTTATGTTGTGAACAGTGTTGTGCGCGAATTTGAAACGTGAAATTTTCGCGTCTAACGCGCGCAATGTCGATTGATGAGAAATTTGTCCCAATGTCAAAATGACTTTGAGGTTCTTCATCGCCGCGATTTCCGCTTTCAAAAACGGCAAACATTGCGCCATCTCAAAAGGTGTGGGTTTATTCTCAGGCGGGACACAGCGCACCGCATTGGTGATGCGGCAATTTACAAGTGTGAGGCCATCTTGCGCATGGGCCGCATAATGCCCCTTAGCAAAGCCATATTTTAAAAGTGTGCTATACAGCAAATCACCCGCATAATCGGCGGTGAAGGGCCGCCCGGTGAAATTCGCACCCTTTAATCCCGGCGCCAAACCGATGATCAGAAATTGCGCATCCAAATTCCCGAATGATGGCACGGGGGCATTAAATTTATCGGGAAATTTTTGACGATTATTGTGACGAAAGGCGCAAAGCCGCGGGCATAAATCACAATCACGGATGGGTGAAGTAAATATCATTTTACATAATCCAATTATAAAAAATTGTGAGGAAGAACCTCGGAGAAGACGTCCCATGGCGCATCCCGTGAGAGGGCGATGAGGACCCGAGGCAGAGCACCCCATGGCGGGGCGGGGTCAGCGCGCGTGGAATACAGGAAAGGCTTGCAAATACAGGCATCTTTTTCTATATATCTCACGAAGCTCAAAATGAAAAGGCAGATCCATGGCACGCGTTACCGTTGAAGATTGTATTTTAAAAGTTCCCAACCGCTTTGAACTGGTGATGGTGGCCGCACAACGCGCACGCCGTATTGGTTCGGGTGCGCCTTTGACGGTTGAAAAAGATAACGACAAAAACCCGGTTATTTCGTTGCGCGAAATTGCCGAAGAAACCGTTGTCATTGAAGATTTGAAAGAAGATTTGATCAAGAGCCATCAGCGTATTTTCGCCCTTCAAGACGACAATGATGACGTGATTGAGGAAATGCAAGGCGAAGAAGAATGGAACGCCATGATCTCATCCGAGCGCGGTGACAACGAATTTGCAAACATTGCCGATGATGACGATGATGACGAAGCTTCCTTGGAAGATCTGGCCGGCTTTGATGACAGTGACGCTGATAAAATCTAAGACCATCCAAGAATGAAAATATTGACACGGCAAGGGGCTTGAAAAAGCCCCTTTTTTTATGAAGTTTAGCCATGATTTCTTAAACAAGCCATGCTAGATTTATCAGAATGGATTTAGCGTCTGATTTATCTTCCCGCATGCGCGCGTACAACCCGGAAACCGATCCTGCCTTGATCACCAAGGCGGTGGATTATGCGCGCAAAATGCATGATGGGCAAAAACGCGCATCCGGCGAGGATTATTACACGCACCCCGTGGCGGTCGCCGGTATTTTGGCGGATTTGAAAATGGATCCGACCACGATCGTCACCGCCATTTTGCACGACACATTGGAAGACACCAAAGCCACCACCGAGGATCTTACGAAATTATTCGGCGAGGAAGTGGCCACCCTTGTGAATGGTGTGTCAAAGCTGACCAAAATTGAAAGCCAGACGGTGGAAGGCAAGCAAGCGGAAAATTTCCGCAAACTTGTTTTGGCGATGTCCGAAGATATTCGTGTGTTGCTGGTGAAATTGGCAGATCGGCTTCACAATATGCGCACCTTGGGTGTCATGCGCCCCGACAAGGTACGCCGCATCGCGCGTGAAACGCTTGATATCTATGCGCCCTTGGCGGAACGTATCGGCGTGCATGCGTTGAAAGAGGAGTTGGAAGATTTGGCCTTTTCCGCCCTTAACCCCGAAGCGCGCGACAGTATTTTAAATCGCCTCACTTTCTTGCGTCAAGAAGGCACAGATGTTGTCACCAACATCATCTCGGAACTTCAAGGTTTGATGAAGGAAGCAAGCATCAAGGCACATGTATCGGGGCGGGAGAAAACGCGTTATTCCATTTGGAAAAAAATGCAGCGCAAAAATATTTCGTTCGAACAACTTTCCGACATCATGGCGTTTCGCATTGTCGTTGAAAATATTGAAGAATGTTATCACGCCATGGGGCTTATTCATTCGCGTTATCCGATGGTACCCGGGCGGTTTAAAGATTTTATTTCAACGCCTAAGCCAAACGGATATCGCTCCATTCATACAACTGTGATCGGCCCGCAAAATCACCGGATTGAAGTTCAAATTCGCACAAAAAATATGCATGAAGAGGCCGATCTGGGCGTTGCCGCGCATTGGGCGTATAAACAAGCGGATGTGAAGGCTGCGATTAATGATGCGAAAAAATATCGCTGGTTGCGTGAGTTATTGGATATTTTGGAACAAGATCAACGCCCCGAAGATTTTTGGGAGAACACGAAACTGGAATTATTCCAAGATCAAGTTTTCGCATTCTCTCCCAAAGGGGATTTGATTGAATTGCCCAATGGCGCAACGCCGATTGATTTTGCCTACGCCATTCACTCCAATGTTGGAAACCGCTGTATTGGTGCGAAAATCAATGGCCGGATTGCGCCGTTAAACACCAAACTTCAAAACGGGGATCAGGTGGAAATTATCACCGCCAAAACCCAAAACCCGTCACCGACATGGGAACGGTTCGTGGTGACGGGCAAGGCGCGCTCGCATATTCGCCGCTTTATCCGCCAGCAACAAAAAACCGAATACACAACATTGGGCCGCGCCATGTTGCAGAAAATTTTCAAAGCGGAAGGGTATGAGTTTACTGAAAAAGCTGTGGCCGGTGTCGCCTCCCAATTTCGCGAATGTGAAGATGTGGAGGATGTTTTTGCCGGTATCGGGTCGGGCAATTTGGTCGCGCGCGATGTGTTTCGCGTGATCTTCCCCGCGCATAAATCGGAAGGCGATAAAAAAGAAATTACCCCCGAAGATTTTGCACAAAATGCGAAAGCGCAAGTCAATAAAATATCACGCGATAAATTGCCGATTAAAGGCCTTATTCCGGGTATGGCGGTTCATTTTGCGCGCTGTTGCCACCCGCTTCCGGGAGACCGTATTGTCGGGATTGTCACAACCGGAAAAGGTGTGACGGTGCACACGATTGATTGCGAGACATTGGAACAATTTGCCGACACTCCCGAGAGATGGTTGGATGTGTCATGGGGCGAAGGCAAAGACACGCCGGAAGAACGCGTCGGCCGTTTGGTGATCACCATTGAAAACCAACCCGGATCTTTGGGCACGCTTTCAACCGTCATCGGAAAATCGGGCGGCAACATTACCAATTTAAAAATCACCAACCGTTCCGTTGATTTTTGGGATATGTTTTTGGATGTATCGGTGACGGACACCAAACATTTGAACAATATCATGGCGGCGTTACGCGCCACCCCGCAAATTGTCAGTGTTGAGCGCGCGCGCGGGCGATAGTTAGTCTTATGTTTGCACGCCGCCACCCCAAAAAAATTCATCATTCTTTCCGTGATTTTTTATGGCCGCGCATGGGGTTTAAACGCCTTGGGCGTTATTACGCATTGCGCATTTTGCGTATGGAAGATACGGCACATGAATTATCCATCGGCCTTGCCACCGGTGCGGCCATTTCTTTTACACCCTTGCCGGGGACACATATTTTGGGGGCGTGTGGGCTTTCATATTTATTGCGCGGGAATGTGATTGCCGCAGCCTTCGGCACATTGGTTGGCAATCCGTGGACGTTACCCATTTTTTGGTGGGTGGCGCATTGGGTGGGCGATGGGGTGTTTGAATCGTTTGGCTTACCTGTTGCGCAAATGCCGGCGCATTTTTCTTTGGATGAATTGTGGTTTGAAATTTCTCAGCACCCTATGCGCCTGATTATGCCGTGGATCACGGGCGGGTTTGTATTGATGGCGATCACCTGGCCTTTATTTTACGTTGGGTTTCATCGTCTCATTGTGCATCTGCGCCGTAATGGGTAATGTGAGAAGATGATTATTGGCACCGGATCAGATCTTTTGGATATCAGACGCGTTGAAGAAACACTTGCGCGTTTTGGCCAGCGTTTTATCACGCGGTGTTTCACCCCATTGGAGATTGAAAAAGCGGAACGCCGCCGCGCGGCGGGCACGCATATTGCGACTTACGCCAAACGTTTTGCCGCTAAAGAAGCATGCAGCAAAGCTTTGGGTACCGGATTCTCACACGGTGTCTTTATGAAAGATATTGGTGTGGTGAATGATGCAAACGGGGCACCGACCTTACATTTAACCAACGGGGCGAAAGCGCGTGTGGATCAATTGACGAAGGGCAAGCCTTATCATATTCATCTGACATTAACCGATGAGCCACCTTACGTGCACGCTTTTGTGATCATCGAAACACGGTAAAGGAACCACATATGTCTGAAAAACCACCTCTTAAGAAAGAGAATAAAGAAAATGTGGTGACAACCACTCTTTTGGCCGTGCTGTTGGCATTAAGTATTCGCACCTTTTTGTTTGAGCCGTTTAATATTCCGTCAGGCTCAATGATTCCGAATTTATTGGTGGGGGATTATTTATTCGTCTCGAAATACTCCTATGGCTATAGCCGTTATTCGTTTCCCTTTGGCTTGGGAGGATTTGATGGGCGCATGATGGCCGCAGAACCGAAGCGCGGCGATGTGATTGTTTTTAAATTACCATCTGATACGGGTGTGGATTACATCAAACGTGTCGTGGCATTGCCCGGTGAAACGGTGCAGATGAAACAAGGGCGTTTATATATCAATGATCAATTGATCCCGCGTAAATCCAACGGATCTACGACTTACGATAACGGGATGGGCGGCAAGGTTGAGGCTGTTTCTTACATTGAAACATTGCCCGGTGGATTTAAGCATGAGATTTATGAGGAAACAGATTCCGGCCCATTGGATAACACCGAAAAATTTACGGTGCCAGATGGCCATTATTTCTTCATGGGTGATAACCGCGACAATTCCCGCGACAGCCGCGTGCTGGATTTGGTCGGTTATGTGCCGTTTGATAATTTGGTCGGCAAGGCACGGTTTTTATTTTTCTCAAGCAACGGCAAAGCGGAAATTTATGAACCTTGGAAATGGCCGTTCGGTATTCGTTATGAACGGCTTTTTGATACGGTGAAGTAATGAGTGAGAGCGCAACAGCCTTAAAAATTTTTCAAGATCGTTTGGGATATCATTTCCAAGATGAAAATTTGTTGCGCCAAGCTTTGACGCATGCCAGCAAGGGCGCGGATAACTACGAACGCTTGGAATTTTTGGGCGACCGCGTTTTGGGGTTGTGTATTGCCGAGCTTATTTTCACAACTTTCCCCTTTGAATCGGAAGGCGGAATGGCAAAACGTCATGCGGCGTTGGCCTGCACCGAAACATTGGTTGAGGTTGCAAAAGAACTTGATATTGCCGCGGTGATTTTTCTCTCTGACTCAGAACGCATGGCGGGCGGCTTGGCACAGGGGAATTTATTGGCCGATGCGATGGAGGCCGTGATTGGCGCGCTTTATATTGATGGCGGATTAGACGCCTGTAAAACCGCGCTTCATGGGTTATGGGGTGAAAAAGTTCATGTCTTGGTCACACCACCCCTTGATCCCAAAACGGGACTTCAAGAATGGGCGCAAGCGCGCAAGCTTTCCACACCTGTCTATACAATTCTCAATCGCACCGGCCCCGATCACGCGCCGGTTTTTGAGATTGAAGCAAAGGTCGAAGGTTTTCCGCCCACATCCGCCACCGGCACATCACGCCGTGGCGCAGAAAAAGAGGCGGCCGCAAAATTATTGGAATATTTGGAGAAAAATCATTGGCATGACCATCCTTGATGACACGACACGTTGCGGGTATGTCGCGGTGTTGGGTTTACCCAATGCGGGCAAATCAACCTTGATCAACCGCATGGTGGGTGCGAAGGTCACGATTGTTTCCCACAAGGTGCAAACAACCCGCAATCGCATTTTGGGAATTTTCACAAAAGACCAAACGCAAATTATTTTGATCGACACACCCGGATTATTTCAACCGTCAACACGTCTTGATCGCGCGATGGTCAAAGCCGCATGGGGCGGGGCAGAGGGTGCGGATATTATTTTATATTTGCGCGACTCCCAAAAACCACACCCTGCGCGCGGCGAAGACCAAATTTTAAAACGCTTATCCGAGATTGCCGACAAGACCCAGATTTATCTTGTTCTCAACAAGGTGGATATGGTCGAAAAAGCAACACTTTTATCGCTGTCTCAGGCCTTACACGCATCGTGCCCTTTTTCAAAAACCTTTATGATCTCGGCATTAAAAGGTCATGGTGTCGATGATATTGTCACAGACCTTTCGCAAAATTTGCCGCGCGGCGCATGGATGTATGAAGATGATCAGATGTCGGATCTTCCGATGCGTCTTCTTGCGGCGGAGGTGACACGCGAACAAATTTTCAATCATCTTCATCAAGAATTGCCTTACGCGATTACTGTTGAGACAGAGGAATGGGAAAATTTTGACAATGGTGATGTGAAATTGCGCCAAGTCATTCATGTCGAACGTGAAAGCCAGAAATTAATTGTCGTCGGCAAGGGCGGTTCCACGTTGAAACGTATTGGTATGCTCGCACGCAAAGAGATGGAGACGATGTTAGAGACCAAGGTACATCTTAATCTGTTTGTGCGCGTGTCAAGTGGGTGGCGCAATGATCCCGCTTATTACGCACAATGGGGGCTTGAAGATTCCTGATTTTGTGTTGTGGATAATTGCGGTTTGATTCGCGATGATTCTTGGCGAATGAATCCGACTTCTGATAGGGTACGTGAATTCCAAAACACAATCGGGGAGATTGAAGCTTATGAGCTGGACCGAAGAACGGGTTGCGTTACTCAAGCAATTATGGGGCGAAGGAAAAACCGCCGCCGAGATTGCGAAATCACTGGGTAACATCACCCGTAACGCCGTGATCGGCAAAGCACACCGTTTGAAATTATCGGGCCGTGTTTCCCCGCTTCCCGCAAATGGATCATCTGAGCGCGTTGCTTTGGCAACACCCCGCAGTTCCGCCCCGCGTGCGCGCGTGAGCAACACGAATGTTGAGCGTAGCGCAACCGTTGCCGCACCGGTTATCGCCCCGGTTTTCGAACCTTATGTTGAAGGCAAGGGCATTAAGTTGGTTGAGTTGAAAGAAAATACATGCCGTTGGCCGCTTGGTGACCCCAAGGATGAAAATTTCCGTTTTTGCGGATGTAAAACCGTCGAAGGTCTTCCTTACTGTGATCATCACGTGCGGGTTGCGTATCAAGCAAGCTCACGGGGCAAATTGAAAGTGGATGATTTGGCGCGGATTGATCAAAACATCCTGCGTAAATCCAGTTAAGCTCCCGCCCTTTGATTTTAAGTTCGTTGTATCGTCACTCACGTACTGTTCGTACGCATCGTTCCTCGCGCCTGATTAAAGTTTCTGTGTTGAAATTAGTAAGGGTCGGTTAATAAGGTGACGCTGATGGCTTCGCGTCCTTTATCGACTGTTTTGAAAGTAATTTTCACGCTTTGCCCAGCATGAAGTTCGTCGATATTGTCACGATCCAGGCAAGATTTGTGAATGAAAATATCTTTCATCCCATCCGAAGGGGTGATGAATCCGAATCCTTTGTCATTCTTGTACCATTTCACAATGCCGCGGCACGAAACAGGTTGCGCATTCGCCGGATCTTCGCAGACAATCAAGTCAGCGGGCAATTCACCAGGGTTGAGAATTTGAAGAACTTTTTTAACCGTCGCACCTTTGGGGCCGTAATCCACCACGCATAAAATTTCCGCACCTTCGCCAAGTCCGTGCAATCCCAATTTTTGCAATTGCGTCACATGCAAAAATGCATCCGCCGGATTATCTTCGGGAATGACAAAACCAAAACCCTTTGCGGAGTTGAACCATTTCAACGTCGCGCGCACAGGTGCGTCATCGGCATCTGTGTGCGTGTCATAGGCGGTGTGTGGTTGCTGCAGTGTCACGGTTATTTTATTTCCCCCAAGACGTTATTATTAACCTATCTTAACGCGCGCGTCTAGTTTTTACATGGAAAAGATTTTTCGTGTTGCAATGCGGCAAGGCTGGGGGCTTATTTCTTAAACATCCCGTGATAATCTGATGATATAATTTATTCATAAGGGAGTATGCATATATGACGGACAGGCATTTGTGGGAAGCCGCTTATCCCAAAGATTTAAAATGGAACAGCCCCCTTCACCCACTTCCTATTTATGCGCTTCTTGATCGTACACGTCAAAAATTCCCCAACCGCCCCGCTTTTAATTTCATGGGTAAAATATGGACATGGGACCAGATTGGCGGATTGGTGGACCGCATGGCCAAGGGGCTTCATGATGTTGGTGTGGAACGCGGCGTCAAGGTTGGTTTGTGTTTGCCCAACACGCCGTATTTTTTGATTGCGTATTATGCGATTGCAAAAACGGGTGCCACGGTTGTCAATTACAACCCACTTTACACCGAAGATCAATTGCGCCACCAAATTGAAGACAGCCAAACCGATATTATCATCACAACTGATTTACATGTTGTCTATGATAAAATGGAATCGATGTTGGGAAAAACCCGGCTGAATCAATTGGTGGTTTGCCCGTTTAAAGACATTCTTCCTTTTCCTAAAAATATTCTTTTTCCCCTATTGAAGGGAAAAGATATTGCCCCCATCCCGAATGATGATCGCCATATTTTATTTTCAAAAATCATCAATAATGATGGCGTGTTTCAGGCGCAAAATATTGACCCACAAAATGATATTGCCGTGTTGCAATATACGGGCGGGACAACAGGTGTGCCAAAGGGTGCGATGTTGACCCATGCGAATGTTGTGGCCAATGCGGATCAGATTGAATTGTGGCTTCATAAATATGCCGTGCCGGGCCAAGAAAAAATCGTTGGAATCTTGCCGTTTTTCCATGTTTTTGCCATGACGGCGGTGATGAATTTGGCGGTGCGGATGGGATGGGAAATTGTCGCCCTTCCCAAATTTGAATTAGAAGCCACGTTAAAACTCATTGCGAAATATAAGCCGCAATATTTGATGGCTGTGCCCGCAATTTTTAATGCCATTAATCTTTATCCTGGTTTGGCAAAATATGATCTCACCTCATTACGTTATTGTGTGTCTGGCGGCGCGCCCTTGCCGTTAGAAGTGCGCAAAAGTTTTGAGGAGCGCACAGGGTGTGTGGTCATCGAAGGGTACGGTCTTACCGAAGCTTCGCCCGTTGTGTGTGTGAACCCACCCGAAGGTGTCAATAAAGCCGGGTCGATCGGTATGCCGCTTCCCAACACAGTTGTGGAATTGCGCCATCCTGAGACGGGGGAGCTTGTTGATCTTGGTGAGCGCGGGGAATTATGCGTGACCGGCCCACAAGTGATGAAAGGCTATTACAACAAGGCGGCCGAGACGGCACAAATTTTCCGCGGTGATCAATTACGCACGGGCGATGTTGCGTATATGGATCAAGATGGTTATGTGTTCATTGTTGATCGCATCAAAGATTTGATTTTGGTCAATGGTTACAATGTTTATCCGCGTAACATTGAGGAAGCCGTTTATCAACATCCGGCCGTGGAAGAATGTATTGCCGCCGGGTTGCCGGATGCGCAACGTGGTGAAATTCCAGCCGTGTGGATTAAATTAAAGCACGGGCGTCATGTGACGGCCGAGGAAATGCACAGTTTCTTGGATGGAAAATTATCGCCCATTGAAATGCCGCGCAAGATTGAGTTTCGTGACGCACCCTTGCCGAAAACAATGATTGGGAAATTATCGCGCAAAGATTTAATGGATCAAGTACGCGCGGCCGCCGCACCATCACCGTAAATCACCGTAACGCGGCACCTGTTCGTTTGTTTACTTCCGCGATAATTTTTTGCGACACATTTTCAATGTCGCCGTCCGTGAAGCTTTTTTCGCGGGGTTGTAAGGTGACGCGCAGGGCGACAGATTTCATGCCCTCCTCAACGCCTTTGCCGGTGTAAATATCAAAGATATTGACATCGGTGATCACATCCCGGTCAACAAGACGAATGGTTTTGATCATCTCATCCACCATGGTGGAATCAGGGGTTACAAAGGCAAAATCGCGCGTAATCGGTTGAAACGCAGCCAGTTTCAAAAGCGGCAACGCGGTTGAGGTTTTCTTTTTCCCCTCTGGCACATTCTCCAAAAACACTTCGCATCCAACCAGTGTTTGAGATGATTTCATCTCCTCAACCAAAGCGGGGTGAAGCTCACCAAAAAATCCCAAAATATTTTTGCCCTGTGTAATCACGCCCGATCGCCCGGGATGATACCATGACGGTGCGCCGCGCGAAACTTGTAAGGAATTGGCGGGCACGCCACATGATTCCAAAATCGCGAACGCATCCGCCTTGGCATCAAACGCATCGCACATGCGCGAACTTTGCGCCCAATGGGGGGGCGTTATTTCACCACTGCGTAAACTTGCGGCGCATAAAGGTTGTTGATCGGGGTTGAGGCCATGAAAAATGGGGCCCACTTCAAACAAGGCCGTATGGGCAAATCCGCGATCCGCATTACGAAGGGCGGCCGTGATTAAATTCGGCAAAATGCTTGGGCGCATGGTGTCAAGCTCAACCGAGATCGGATTGCGCAAGGTCAGATTTTCATCAATATCATTCGCGGCAAATTTTTGTGCCGTCGCACGGTCAAGAAATGACCATGTGACACATTCTTGTAAGCCCATCGCGGCAAGGCTGGTGCGAATGCGCCGCGTGCGTGTGCGCGCCATGCTTTCGGCCGGTTGGGTGATGACATCGTGTTTCACCAAGGATGTCACCGCCAATTTATCATAGCCGTAAATGCGGATAATTTCTTCGATCAAATCAACGGCACCCAAAATATCGGGACGCCATGACGGTACGGTGACAACCCACACATCATTCTTGCTTTCAATTTTGAAACCTAAATCTTCAAGAATTTTTTTCTGGGTTGCGTGGGGAATCTCAACGCCTAATAATTTTTTTGCATGCTGGGGGGTATATTCAAATTGCGGATTGCAGGGTGGCACCGCACCACATGTGACAACCGAACCCGCTTCGCCGCCGCATAAATCAAGCACCATGCGCGTGGCCATTTCCATGGCCGCAAGGGTGAAGGCGGGGTCAATGCCGCGTTCAAAACGATATCTCGCGTCGGAAATAATTTGTGTATCACGCCCCGTGCGCGCGGTGCGGTATGGGTCGAAATAAGCACATTCGATATAAACATCAACTGTGTCATCGCAGCACCCCGTCGATACACCGCCCATGACACCCCCCAAACCGATCACGCCCGTATCATCACACACCACCGTCATATGATCATTCAGCGTGTATGTTTTTTCATTGAGCGCATCAAGTGTCTCACCATCGCGGGATAAACGCACGGTGATATTGCCCTTGATTTCTGCCGCATCAAAAACATGAAGTGGGCGACCCAAGCCAAGGGAAAAATAATTGGTAATATCAACCAAGGTGGAAATTGATTTTTGCCCCACCGCTTTCAAACGGTGTTGCAGCCATGAAGGCGATGGGCCATTTTTAACACCCTTGATTAAGCGGCCCAAAAATAAAGGGCACGCATTTTGTGTCTCAGGTGTGAAACCAAATTGAACCTTGATTGGTGTTTCAAATTTTGAAGGTATGGGTGTTGTGTCATGTGGTTTTAATGTGCCTAAACCGGCCGCGGCCAAATCCCGCGCAATGCCGTAAATGCCTGTGCAATCGGGGCGATTGGGTGTTAACGCCACATCAATCATCGGATCATTTAAACCATAAAGATCCGCCAAACCCGTTCCAATGGGCGTGTTTAAATCAACGTCAATAATGCCGTCATGATCTTCGCCTAAATTCATCTCACGCAATGACACCAACATGCCGTTTGATTCCACATCACGAATTTTTGTTTTCTTGAGTGTGATATCGGATCCCGGAATGTAAGATCCTTCCGGCGCATAAACCGCCTTCATACCGGCGCGCGCATTCGGCGCACCACACACAACTTGGATCAGCGAGCCATCTTCGCGTTTGACTTGGCACACGCGCAGACGATCCGCATTCGGATGTTGCACGGCCTCAACCACCTCAACCACCTTAAAAGGTGCATAAATTTCCGCGCGGTCAACAATTTCTTCCACCTCTAAACCAATGCTGGTCAAGGTTTTGGCAATTTCATCCAACGAAGCAGACGTATCAAGATAATCTTTCAACCAGTTCAGTGTGAGTTTCATGAGATCCTCTTATGATATTTTGATGGCGCGGTTCGGGCGGTTGAGAGGGTCAAAGCCATAATGGGATAACCACCGCGTGTCGGATTCAAAAAATGTGCGCAGATCCGGAATGCCATATTTTAGCATGGCAATGCGCTCAATCCCCATCCCGAAGGCAAAGCCTTGATATTGATCCGGGTCAATGCCGCAATTTTTTAAAACATTCGGGTGCACCATGCCGCAGCCTAAAATTTCCAACCAATCATCACCCACACCCAATTTTAATTCCCCATTTTTGCGTGAGCATCCAATATCCATCTCGGCCGATGGTTCGGTGAAGGGAAAAAAGCTCGGGCGGAAACGCACATTTAAATCGGCAATGTTGAAAAAGCTACGCACGAAATCCATCAAACATGCTTTGAGGTGCGACATGGTGGTGTGATCATCAATCACCAATCCTTCCATCTGGTGGAACATCGGTGTGTGTGTCATGTCATAGTCGGATCGGTAAGTGCGTCCCATGCAAATAATGCGAATCGGGGGTTTTTGTGTCATCATCGTGCGCACTTGCACCGTTGATGTATGAGTGCGCAACAAATGGCCCGATGGGAAATAAAATGTGTCATGCATTTCGCGCGCGGGATGTCCTTCAGGAAAATTCAGCGCGGTGAAATTGTGAAAATCATCTTCAATATCGGGCCCTTCGGCAACGGTGAAACCCATATCGGCGAAGATGGTGATCAACTCCTCCATCGTTTGTGAAATAGGATGAATGGAGCCTTTTTTGACGTTACGCGGGGGAAGGGAAATATCAATTGTCTCGCGGCTTAAACGTGCATCCATTTCTTGGCGTTTGAGCGCGTCTTCTTGTTGCGCAATGAGCGTGGCAATATCGTCTTTCAGAATGTTCACTTCGGCGCCGAATGTCTTGCGCGATTCCGCATCCATTGTGCCAAGACTTTTCATCAAATCGGTGATACGGCCTTTTTTGCCCAAGGCGGCCACGCGGGCTTCGTCCAGGCTTGCCAAATCTTTTGCATTCAGAATAAGGGCGGTTAATTCTTGTTTTAAACTTTGCGTGCTCATGCGCGCTTGGCTCCGTTTTGCGTATGTTTTGCGAGAATATCTTTTACCTGTAACAGATCATCAACCATAAAATCTGCGCCCGCTTTTTGCAAACGCGGTTTTGAAAAACATCCCCATGTCACGGAAAAAGAGGTTAAGCCCAGATGTTTTGCCACATCCGGCTCTTCCAAACTGTCACCAATGATAAAGGCATCGGCTGGGTTAATATTTTCGGCCTTTAAATAAGCCTCCAAACGCTCACGCTTGTTGGTGGTGGAATGTTCCGTTTCGTTAAAGGCTTGGTTGCCCGAGATATGGTGAAAATAACGGGTCAGGTGATATTGCGCAATTTGTGCTTCCAAATGAATTTGGGTGTAATTGCTCAATACCATCAAGCGCACATTGTGATCCAGCAACCAATCCAAAAGATCGGTCACATGGGCGGCCGGCTCACATTTTTTTGCCAAAGTTTGGTAAGTGTTGAGATATCTGATCCCGGCATCTTGCAATTCACGCAAATAATCATCGGCCGCCACACCGTTGCGGGTATAAAAATGAAGCACCGGGAAATCCATGGTTTCACGAAAATGATCGAAGGAGATGGGCGGTGCGTTAAAATGAGCCAAGGATTCGTTCGACGCTTTCCAACATGCATCGGCATCATTGAGCAAAGTTCCATTCCAATCGAAAACAGCAAGCTTATACATGAGCATATCTTTCAGTAAAAAAGGCGGCCCTTTTTTGGTGCCGCCTTTTGATTAAAAAATAACATTTGAGAATTAGGCGGCGGCTTTCTCAAGTGCTTTCTTCGCTTGATCAAACACGGCTTTGAACGCGGTTGGATCATTCACCGCCATTTCCGCCAACATTTTGCGGTCAACAATCACACCGGCTTTGTTCAAACCGTCGATGAGGCGCGCATAAGTTAAGCCCAATTCGCGGGACGCAGCGTTAATACGCTGAATCCACAAGCCGCGGAAATCACGTTTTTTGTTACGGCGGTCGCGATAGGCATATTGCAATGCTTTCTCAACGCGCTGTAACGCCGGGCGATAACAATTACCCGAACGACCGCGATAGCCTTTCGCCATTTTCAAAATTTTTGTGTGGCGCGCATGCGCGCGCGGCGTTCCTTTTTTTGCACGTGACATGGGTTATGCTCCCTTCTTCGCAGGTGATTTTTTGGCAGGCGTTTTTTTCGCAGTCGCCGGTTTTTTGCTTGCTAGCTTCGCCGCAGCTTTTGCTTCCTTAATCGCTTTGCTTTGCGCAGGATTTGGGCTTGGCTTCGCTTTTTTGCGACCGCGCTGATAAGGCACAAAATTTTCAAGAATGATCGCGGCATCGGAATCATTTAAAATCAATGTTCCGCGCGCTTTGCGCTTCATGGTTGTTGGTTTGCTGATCAAACGGTGACGCTTGTGGGCGGGTTTGTATTTCACATTCCCCGTACCCGTAATACGAATACGCTTTTTGACCGAGCTTTTGGTCTTCATCTTCGGCATTTTGATCTCCTTAACTTTTGGAATGAATGTTGGTCCCGCCGTGGCAGCCGAGTAACTATAAAGCCAGGCCGGACATTCCCGCCTTAAAGACAGGATGTGGGTTTATACACAGTGGTGACGGAAAATTGCAACGGAAATTATGATTACATAATACGAAAGGCGAGAAGTGAAAGATCTTCGAGGTGTGTGGGGGGTTTTTAAGATAAAATTATGAAAATCATAATATTCTTCGACTCAAAAATCCGCAAAAACATAAGCTTCAAAACCAAGCTTCTAACAATCCCACAAATACCCTAAAGTTAGGTTTGTTCGTAAGGATTCAATTTTTTTAAAACTCCGATAACTTCAAAAGGATCACCATCATGCTCACTCAGAAAAATTTTACACTCACGTTTATTTTGACAGCATTGCTGGCTTTACCAGCTTTCGCGCAAGAGCGGCATGAAGAGCGTTACCAAAACCGTTATGAGAAGGCTTCGGATGCGCAGAAATCCAAAATGGATGAACGTAAGGAAAAAGGGCAAGCGAAAACAAAGGAAGAGAAAAAAGACGCCATCCAAAATCGCCGCGCCAATAAATTGGACCGCAAGGAAAATCGTTATGACCGTCGTGAAGATCGACGCGATATGCGGGAAGATAATCGGGATTCTCAATATGAGGGTGGGCGGCGTGATCGTGTTGAAGACCGTTATGATCGCCGTGAAGATCGACGCGATGTTCGCGAAAATGTTCGGGATCAAAAAAACACCCCGCGCACCCGCCTTAACAATTAATAGCAATTATATATAAGCTTATTTTATTGCTTTAAGATGCGCACCGATTTGATCGGTGATGTGGGGTGGAAAATCTTGATCCTCCCACGGAAAATAAATCCACGTATCTTGCGACACCTCGGTGACATAGGTGTCAACGGTTGGCGCGCCTTGCGGCTTGGCATAAAGGCACGCGTAATGGGCTTGGGAAAAATGTTCGCGCAAAAGACGGAATGTTGCCCCCGTGTCCGCCAAATCATCAATCACAAGCCAATCTTTGCCGTCACCGGCCGCGGTTGCTTGTTTTAAAATCTGACCCGTTGATTGCTCTTGGTGATCGTAACTGGCAACTGAAACGGTATCCAAAACGCGAATATCAAGCTCGCGCGCCACCAATAACGCGGGAACCATGCCGCCGCGCGTCACCGCGACAATACCTTGCCATTGGCCTTTTTCTTGAAGTTTCCACGCCAAAGCCTTGGCGGTGCGGTGAATGTCCTCCCAGGACACGGGGAAATCTTTGCTCATAAGCGCAAATAAGACTTTTCAATCTGTTTGGCAACAGCATAATGCAAAGGACATGGTTTTTGACCCCTCACACGCTTTGCGCGACCGTCTTGTCCCCCTTAACCCTTGGGCGGATGACGCGACACTTATCATTGACCTTGCCTATGCCCAAGCCGATCATCCGGATAATCATTTCGGCCAGCTTTATCACAAAAATGCGGACACTTTATGGTTGGAAATCAACCTGGCAAAAATTGTGATCAAGGCGGCGTTGACGTTGAAGGAACAAAATAAAACGCTGGTGGTCCTGGATGGCTTACGCCCCATTGAGGCACAAGCCAAAATGCAAGATCAAGGGTTCCCCGAAGCTTTGGTGGCAAGGCCCGGTCAAGGGGGGCATCCCCGGGCGATGGCGGTTGATGTGATGGTGATGGATCATGAAGGCACACCCTTGGACATGGGAACCGCGTTTGATTTTTTTGTGACTGAAGATGATCTTGCGCAAGGGTATAATCCGGCGGCGCGCCATTTTTCGGTATCCCCCATGGTGACATCCAATCGTAAAATATTGGATGGGGCGATGATGAATGCGGCCGCGTTTTTTCAATTGCCACTTTTACCTTTTCCCGAGGAATGGTGGGATTTTCGATTCCCCAAAGAAATTTCCTTGGAAGAAAAACCACTGTCGAACGATGATCTTTATCCTTGTCAAAAGCTCATGGGAAAAGATGTGATGTCGTGGACCGGGATGAAAGATCATCTTCCCGTCACAATCTCGCAAAATATAAACACGTTAAGGACGATTTTTTCATGACCTGTTTAGTGTGTGATATTGGTGGGACGCATATTCGTTTTGGTTTAAGTTTTGATCACCAAACAGTTGCACAAATTACCAAGTTAAAAGTAGCCGCATATCCGTCTTTTGATTTGGCGCTTCGTGATTATTTGCGCGCACAAAATGATATTGTTTGTGACCGGTTGGCCTTGGCGACAGCCGCGCGTAACCATGATGGTATTTATCATTTTACCAATGACAATCATTGGGTGATTGACCCCGACAAAATTCGCCGTGATTTTTCTTTTCAAGATTTTCTTATCCTCAATGATTTTGATGCGAATGCGCGCGGCATCGCGCAGACAAATCTTGAGGATCTTATGATTTTGCAAAAGGCGCATGCGGTCACCGAGCCGCATGTAAGACGCATGGTCATCGGTGTGGGGACGGGGTTGGGGTTGGCGTATATTAATCCCGATCATTCCATTCAACCCAGTTTTGGCGGCCATATGTTACCCGTTTTGTTGACACCCGAAGATCACGCTTTGTTTGACTTTATTCATTCAAAAACAAAAGAAAAACGCGCCATGATTTATGAGGATGTGTTATCGGGGCGTGGGCTTTATCATATTTATCAATTTTTATCTGCGCAAAATCACCTCGATTGTGAATTGAAAGATACGCAAGAGATGTTGCGCCATCCTCATAATGGCTTGGTGCAAGCAAGCTTTAAAATCTTTGCGCGGTTTTTGGGATTGTTCGCCCATCAAGCGGCCGTGTTTGGTCACGGCTTTGGCGGGGTTTATCTCACGGGCGGAATTTTAGATCGCATGATCCCGTATGATTATTTTGATGTCGCGTCTTTTCAGTCGGGCTTTGTTCAAGATAACGTGCCGGTGGTAAAGAAGAGCTTTGAAAACACGTGGGTTTATTGGGTGCGCGATGAATTTATTTCATTAAAAGGATTGGTGGGGTTATGCGCAACGCCTATTTAACCATTGATGACACGCCGTCACCGCACACTGATGCCTTGATCGATTTTTTGGTCGCGCGCGATGTTCCGGCGATTTTATATGTGCGCGGTGACATGATGGAACAACACGGGACACAAAGTGTTATCCGCGCCATCCAAAAAGGTTTTGTGATTGGCAATCATCTTTACAACCATTTGCGCTCATCCGAAATCTCTTTTGAGTCTGTGTGTGATGAAATTTTGAAGACTCAAAAAATAATTGATATATGTTACGCCGAGGCAGGGGTGAAACAACCTTTCAAGCTTATTCGGTTTCCGCACCTTGATCGCGGGTCGGGCGGGTGGATTGTCAATTATGATACATATGAAGAACCCGACCGCAGCGAGATTGTAAAATTATTCTCGGACGGCATTAATATTGATCTTACAAAACCATCGGAAAAGCTTTTTGATCACAAAGCCAAAATTGAAGGTTTTTTAAAGCAAGAAAATTTCGTGGCAGCGCCTTTTCAAGGCATTACCTTGCCGTGGCATAAGGGCGAAGTGGCGGGCAGTATTGATGCGCTTTACACCTATTCCACGTCGGATTGGATGTTGTTGGGCCGTCACAAGGGCAAATGGCCTTATAAAACGCTGGATGACCTTAAACGCAAGATTGATGAGGATAAAAACCTGAATCATCCAACATCTTCACACATAATTTTGGCGCATGATAAAGATGAGATTGAAAATGTCCTCCCAGATCTGGTAGACCATTTGCTCCGCAAACAATTTAACTTTAAAGGTGTCGCATGAACCCGTCTGAAGAATTGCTCGTTTACGTTATTGCCGATTACGGCGATTTGCATGATTTGGCCTTCGCCGAAGTCATGCAACGCATTTATGCGGAATTGGGCGACACCAAAGCGACCGTTGAAACTTTCGCTGTGCCCGCCTTTGATACTTATGCGACGGGTTTTGCTTTGGCGCAAACGGCGATGAATTCAAAATTGGGCAAGAAACATAAATTCTTTGTCAACACCGCACCGCGCAAAGATGATTTGACACCGCGGGTGAAAAATTCTGGCGAAGGTTTTGTTTATGCCAAGCTTCATAATGATGTTGAAATTTGTGCGGTCAATTCCGGTTACTCGCTCGCTTTCGTGCGCGATGCGGCCTTGGAGTTAAAGCATATTCAATGTGACACAGCCGGATCACAATTTCGTTCCCGCGATATTTTCCCCGCGGCGTTTGCCCGTGTGATCAAGGGCGATCATTCGATTTTGGGGCGTGATGCCCGCGAAGATGTGCCGGATTTCCCGCATGATGTTGTGTGTTATACGGATGGATACGGCAACATGAAATGTTCGATTGACCCTGCGCGTTTGAATGGCGTCAAAAACAAACATTTAATCTTAGATGTTAACGGGCGGCAACAAGTTGCGCGCGCGGCGGACGGAATTTTCGGTGTCGCGGACGGGGAATTTTGTATCTCCCAAGGGTCATCAGGTTGGACAATGCCCGATGGCAAACCGGTCAAGTTCACCGAGATTGTGAAACGCGGCGGCAATGCGGCCAAAACATTCGGCAAGCCCCCGGGCGGCATCGCGGTGAACTGGCGTCAAGTTGACTAAACACTTCGTTAGATAAATTATTTTTTATATCCTTTAAAATCTCATGCAACCAAACAGCGCAAACGCAGTTTGGTTGTCGTGTTTATAGATCTCTAAAATTTGAGATGAATTTTATCAATTCCTCACTTTATTTTTACGCATAGTGTGTAGTCTGAATTCCATCATCTATTCAATAAAACAGGGAGAATGTGATGGGGCGACGCGGTTTAACGGAAGAACAATTGTTGGGGCGAATGGAAGACTGGGTCGAAAAACGCGACGGGAACAGTGTGACGGGCTTTACCCTTAAAGATTCGAGCGGTAAAGAATATTCCGCCTTCCGTTTAGAAGATGGCGACGGCCGTGCGAAAAGATATGTCGTTCCAAACCATGATGAGAAGGAAGGTTGGGGCTGGCGCGTCATTAATGAAGATACATATAAAAAATATAAAGCGGGATTTGACATTGATAGACCTATGCCAACGCCATCCCTGATCACGGGGCCTGGCGGTGATGCGCCGAATAGACCTTTGACCGAAGTGCGGGAGAGAGTTGCGAACTATATCGATATTCCTGGTCAATCTTACCGTCAGCTTTTAGGTTATTATGAGGGTGATGTTATTACGCGTGACGTGGATCTTGGTGAAGTGCGTGCGAACATGGAAGCACGCAAGAGAGGGGTACAAAACCCACAACAAGAAGCAAAGACAGCGCAAACAATACCCGAAACTCCAAAAACGGAAAATGTTGCGCAAGCAAAGCCAGCCTCAAACGCAGATGTTAAAATTGATGCTCCGGCTGCGGTGGTTGCGAAACCTGTTCAAATGGCGGCTACGGGGAGTGCGGTGGGCGGAGCACAAAGAATTGAGGCGTCTGCGCCAAAAAGCCCTTATGTCGACGATCAATATCTCGACTCACAAAAATTCTACAGCGAGGTTGAGGCGCGCGGGAATCGCTATTTTAAGCCAGGAAATTCTGAGAACGGAATGATTTTGGAAGTCGATAAACAGGGAAGAGTAATCAGAGGGATTGAGCGCGATCTGAGCGACCCAACCAAGGCAACAGTCAAACAAGGCGCGGGTTTGGTTGACGCCCTTGAAAGCCAAGGCATGTCGATCCAATCGGCCGAGCGCAGTGCAGCGCGGATTTTTGGTGATGTTGATCAGATGCAAAAAAGGGCTCCTCAACTTGCGGTAACTGCGCCAAATCTTGCCATGTAATTTTCGGATAGTGGCTTAACCGGGCAGAAAATGAACCGGTTCAGCGTTGCGCGTCAGCCCGCACGTTTATAAGGCGCATAGTTGACTTGTGTCACAATTTGTTGTGTTGACATCTCATATTGCGTGATATTGCCTGGCGCAAGGTGGACTAAATTATTTCGTGGGACACATCGGTTTTGCATCAATTCGCAAATTTTCTACTATGGAGAACGGTATAGGTCTTTTTTCGCCGTAGCTGCTGGCGTCAATAGTGCCATCGCGTACAGTTGCAAAAACACTATACAGCCATTTTTTGCAAAATTTTGGATCCAGTTCTACGCTTGCCGTGATGCTTGTAGATTCACCGACACCTCTTGAAAATCGGTTTTCCCAATTATTTTTTATTTCGGCCCTAATCAACCCGCCTGTTAAGAGCTCTACCAAGGGAGTGCTGAAATCAACGCCAGTAGAGGAAGTATCACCAAATGTAATTTCATTTGTCGACGTAACGGTTCTTTCAATCCGATAGCGAGTGCCGGTTTGAACTTCCTGTTGTACGTCTTGCTCTCTGGCCTCGATTCTCGTTGTACTAGAGAATGAGATTTTTATATTATTTCTTAATACATCGCTTGCCAGCTTAGAGTCGTTCGCTTCCATCACTGATGCGCTTGGTCCTGAAGCATTTGTTGCGTTCACGGTATCTGTTTTAAGCACATAACGTGTAATTTTGGCGTCACAATTGCCCGCGGGATTCGTGCCCCAAATTATCCCATTTTTTCTGTCGGGTCTTTTTTCTAAGTCGAATTTATAAATCACATGTCCTTTTTCTGTATCTCTTTGTAAAAAGAAGCTGGGAGATGTGTTTGAGACGTTTCTGTAGTTTGTGTAGTCAGAGAATTTCGGATTCTGAGTGTTGAATCTAATCGCAACCATGCAATCAAAGAGAGATTCTGTGTCTCGCATAGTCCAAACAGCCAATTCGTCATTAAAAAGCTTGGTTAATACCCCGTTCTTCAAAATCCCGTCAAAAGTTGTTGTTGGGATTACAATTCTTGATGTCGCGAAATTATCAGTATCATTAGGGCTGCTTACTATCCGGGATGCTGTTAGATTGCACGATGCAGGTGTGCTGGAAAATAGTCTATTCGGAACAACGCTATTCACAGAAAAGAAATAAAACTGATCTCCACTTTGCTTAAAAAAACGCATGCCTTTTTGGGTCCAGACCGTGTCTGTTTCGTTCGCCCAAGGCAATGGATCAGATGTTGCGGCGGCGATGTAACAACTTGGTATTTCGCCGGCGTCCATGCGTGCCAATAGAGGAGTTATTGTTGTAATGGGATTAAGCGAAATTTTGCTGTTTGTTTGAACATTTAATGTTCTCGATTCGATATAACTTGTATCCGCTTTATAGCTCGATGTGTCAGGGGATACCGTTTCCTCGGGCACCAAAGGGGCGCCGCAAGCTGGAGTGAGTAAACATAAGGATAGAGCTGTTAATTTATGATCATAAGAACGCATTAAAACCTCCCAAGGTTTTTATTTATGTTTTATTTTTTGATTTATTATTTAAAGCAAAGGCGACAATTTTTGTCAAAAATTAAAAATTTAGTTTGTAATCTTTGTAGAAATTAATATAAAAACACAAAGCTTCATCAAAGCGGGTGTAGCTTAGTGGTAAAGCTCCAGCCTTCCAAGCTGGCTATGAGGGTTCGATTCCCTTCACCCGCTCCAGCCCTTTGCAACTTGAGAGATTTTCAAACACACAATGTAAAAAGACTGATTGTATCGGGAGTCATTTTTTCTTGACTTTTTAAAATAATTATGAAAATTTAGTGTCGTTATTATAATTTAATTTTTATTTTAGGGTGATCTTGATGGGTATTGGCAGAGCGTTTGAGGTGTGGGCTGGCTGGGCGATGGACTGTGAAAGCATTGCTTGTAGTATGACAAAAGTTCTCGGCAGTGTCGGTGTGGTTCTCGGTGTGCTTGCCGCTCCTTTCATGTACATGGCAGACCAGAACCAAAGAGAGTTCGAGGAAACGGTTGAGGGACTTGATCAAAAGCCAACGGTTGTGTTTTCTTCCGTTGCGAATTGTACCGAAAAAGGCTTTACCGCGGCATCATGCGCGACATCCCAGGAAAAAGCACAAGAGATTGTAGGAAAATTGGGACTTGGCGTTGAGTACTCTTCCGAAGACAAGTGTTCAAAAATTCATGGGCCTTGCAAACAAGGCATCCGAAACCATAATGGTGTGATTATGGTTGGACAAACCACCGTAATTACTAACAATATTGAAATTTATTATAAGCCAAAAATTGTGGCGTGGCAGGCTGCGGCGTCAAATCTTCAAGAATCAGTACCCTTATATGCCAGCGCCCAACAAGGCAAAGCATGGCGTCAGGACGGAAAGACGTTCGACATCAAATAACTTTTAAAAAATTAAAGTTCCGGGGCGTATTGGGTATTTTTCGCCCGATACGTGTATCGCGTTCCGAGGCATGTGCCACAAAGCTTTTCAGGAATAAAATTAACGAATAATCTTTTCAAAGCCTTCAAATCAAATTCGCCAAAAAATCTTATTGACACTGGGGCGGAACCTTCTATAAAAACCTGCATGCATTATGGTTCCCTGATGGCTTAATAAGGGGCCGAACCCTTATATTCATTAAAACCCAAAAACTAAAAGGAAAGACGAGATGTCAAAAGAAAAATTTGATCGCAGCAAGCCACATTGTAACATTGGAACAATCGGTCACGTTGATCATGGTAAAACAACATTAACGGCTGCTATTGCGACTGTTTTGTCGAAAAAAGGCCTCGCAAAAGCGATGGACTACGCCCAAATCGACAAAGCTCCGGAAGAAAAAGCACGTGGAATTACCATCTCCACCTCACACGTGGAATATGAAACCACCGCACGTCACTATGCGCACGTGGATTGCCCAGGTCACGCCGATTACATCAAAAACATGATCACCGGTGCGGCTCAGATGGATGGCGCGATTTTGGTTGTGTCTGCTGCTGACGGCCCAATGCCACAAACACGCGAACACATCTTGTTGGCACGCCAAGTTGGCGTTCCGGCATTGGTCGTGTTCATGAACAAAGTGGACATGGTTGATGATCCAGAATTGTTGGAACTCGTTGAAATGGAAATCCGTGATTTGCTCAGCAAATATGACTTCCCTGGCGACAAAATTCCAATCATCAAAGGTTCGGCTTTGAAAGGTTTGGAAGGCGATCCCGCTTACGAAGAAAAAATCATGGAACTCATGAACGCTGTTGACACCGCGATCCCACAACCGGATCGTCCAAAAGACAAGCCGTTCTTGATGCCAGTTGAAGACGTGTTCTCGATCTCGGGTCGTGGAACTGTGGTCACAGGCCGTGTTGAGCAAGGTGTTGTCAAAGTTGGTGAAGAGATCGAAATCGTCGGTATCCGCCCAACCGTGAAAACAACCGTCACGGGCGTTGAAATGTTCCGTAAGTTGCTTGACCAAGGTGAAGCAGGTGACAACATTGGTGCTTTGTTGCGTGGTACAAAACGCGAAGACATCGAGCGCGGTCAAGTTTTGTGTGCTCCTGGCTCGATCAAGCCACACACCAAATTCACCGCTGAAACCTATATCTTGTCAAAAGATGAAGGTGGACGTCACACACCATTCTTTGCGAACTACCGTCCGCAATTCTACTTCCGCACGACCGACGTGACCGGTGAAGTTGAGTTGCCAGCAGGAACCGAGATGGTTATGCCTGGTGATAACATCAACCTGACCGTGAAACTCATTTGCCCAATCGCGATGAACGAAGGTTTGCGCTTCGCTATCCGCGAAGGTGGCCGTACGGTTGGTGCCGGTGTTGTTGCCAAAATCATCGAGTAAGGATTTTAGATTGCAAACAAATCTTTGATTTGCTTTGCAGTCTGTCACTCATACAAAAACCCCGCTTTATCAGCGGGGTTTTTTGTTTGCATTAAAATAGCTTTGAGCCTAAGAAGATTAGGTCAAACCAATTTTGAGGAGGTTATAATGAGTGAAGCAAATGTACAGCAGCGGGTGGAACGTTATCGTAAAGAAGGTTATGCAGATGTTATTGTGATGCGTACTTCTTTTCAAGTTGCCTCTGGTATGCTCGTTCACCCACATATGCAGCACCGTTACCCCGAAGCTATTTCCCCCATAGAATATGAATTAAATGATAATAAAAGCGTGACAGCTTATGTGGCTTTTAAAGATACTTCAGAATTCTCAAGTCGTAATCTTCGCTCTGTTTTTACTGATCTCCAAAAGGCTTTTTGTAAGATAGCTGTGGATGAAAAAGCTCCAGAAAATTTGGGTGTTCGCATGCCCCCACAAACGCGTACGAAGCATTTTGAGTCTCTATAAGAAAAAAGATTATCACCCAGAGGTCAGGAGTTTTTTGGTGGGCGTACTTGATATTAAAAGCAACACGTCACTTTTATCCAAAATATTTTCAAAGTCACAATCGGAACTATCTCAAAACGGATTTCGGATGTTCATTGAGGCCGCGGGAAGTGATGAAGATGTCGCGCGCATCACCCGTGCCCATATCGATTTGGCCCAGGCTTACCCGCAACATGTTTCAAGTTTGCTGGTTTACCCCGAACATAAAGGGGCCTTTTTTGCGGTTCGCACAACGCCAACCTTTTCGCTAGCGGCTGTTCACAAGGCCATTGAGCGCGCATTTAATCCGCCGCCCCCGCAACCTCAACCGAAAATGCATTTCGGGAAGAGGGCTGTAAAATTTATGAAGGCTATGCAACGTCAAAACCCTGCGCCCACTGCTTCCTAAATTTTTTTAAATATATTTTTTAGATAAAAAATAGAAATTATAATTTTTTGAATGTAAATTCACGGAGGATAAAATGTTGATTTTAAATGATTTGTGGGGAAGGCTCTCATCTGTTTTTTTTTTTTTTTTTGATAGCGCAACACGTGATTTGGTGCGTTCGCAGGGTCTACCACAAGTTG
>JAIXWE010000054.1 GCA_027482195.1 Alphaproteobacteria bacterium
ATTGGGTTCTCAACGTGCAACAAGTTGCTGATATCCAACACATCACCCTCACCATGATTGATGTTCACATTCGTAACATTCACATTGGTGTGCGTGTTTGTATTAACATCCGTATTTGTGTTGGTATTGACGTTCGTATTTGTGTTGATATTCACGTTATTATTCACGTTCACGTTATTATTATTATTATTATTATTATTATTATTATTATTGTTATTGTTATTGTTGTTGTTGTTGTTGTTATTTCCACCGCCGGTGCCACAACCACAATCTTCCACCGTGACCTTTAAAAGGTCAGAGATGTAAGCAATGTTATTAGTTGTGTAGCATTCCTCACCGGAGAGATTTCTCTCCTCAGAAACAGCCGTGACAATTAAGTCAAAACTTCCCTTAAAGGAATTTGGAACGGTTATTGTGAGATCCGTAAGCTGAGCAGGCGTTAAAATCCATGTCCCGGTTACAGAGTCAAAAATACCCTTATTCAAAAAAGACCCGGTTGGTGCATTCATGATGCGGATCTCACGCAAAACTTCGGAACCATCCAAATCATTCAAGCTTGCGCGGATATCAAGACACACCACATTCTCAGTCGTTGTGACATCATACGTGATGAGGTTCGGAATATCGGCAACCGCATCAACGATAACCTTGGTTGTCGCCTGGCTCACCGATGTCAAACCCGTATCTGGGTCAAACAAGGAGGCGGAGATAACAAGACCATTAAGATCAACATCAGAATTATGTGGTGGTGTTACCATTGGCCCTTTTGTCAAAGCTTGACCCGCGGCCAATGTGATGCTCCATACACCAGTGGTGGCATTATACGTTCCGCCACTTTGTGATGTGTCGACAACCCATCCTGGTCTGAAACCAGAAATTGTAACCGTCAAAACATCATTGCCGTTATGGCCTTGTTGTGGGCGCACATCTAACTCTATATGCCCCTTTGTATCCTCAAACAAACACGTATGCGGCGCATAGATAATTGGAGGGGGCGGGGGTGATGACGGATTATTTGCATCAAAACCTAACTTTGCGGTTGAGATGTCTTGATCCGTATCACAGATCGTGTAGGTGAAATTATCTTCACCCGTTGCACCATCTCTTACAGTGTAAGTGTATTGACCATTTGAGTTTAAAACCAACGTGCCGTTATCACCGACAATTGTAATAGATCCACCATTTGGAACATCATATCGAATGCCTTTAAAAGTGGCCCATGCTACGACATTTGGATCAAAATCCGCACCGATTGTGTCATTACCCAAGACATTTCCTGTCGAGACTTTTTGACCTAAATTCAGGTCGTAACAATCATCGCGTGCAATCGGCGCGTCATCTTTGATACAGATGGTAATTCTTCCCGCCGCCGCATCGCCGTCCGCATCCGTTGCTGTTACACCAAACTGAAGAGTAATTTCTTCATTGGTGGTGGCGTCAGAGATTATGCCGGTTGTAATGTTATTTGCGCCATGATCCAATTTTGCAAATTGGGTGAATGAGAACGTCCCATCATTATTGATTCTCATGGTAAAGACGGTCGTATTTCCAGCCATACCAATATAGGTATTTGTTGCTGTATTGAGCGTCACAGCAACCGCAACCCCATTGGATGTGAGGGTGTTGTTTTTCAACACGCCGCCGGCTTCAAAGGTGGATGATCCGGTTGCTCTTACTGTGCCCGGGCCATCACCAAAGAAGTTTGGTTGAGTGTTCCCCGTAATTGTAATCGCACCAGACGGCAAAGCCGTTTCATCAATGCAAACATTTACATTCTGAATGGTTGGAACATCATTCGCATCTAATGTTGTAATGGTAAGTGTTGATGTGGAGGTATCACCATCACAATCACGCATTGTGTAGGAGAACCGATCTTGTCCTTCACCGCTGGCATTATACGTATATTGCCCGTTGGCGTTGATGGTCAATGTTCCATGTGTGCCGTTGATCACCACGTTGCCCGTTGCCGGAACGTCCACTGTTGTGGTTCCGAAAGTAACCTTTGTCACTTTCGCATTTCCATCAGCACCAGCCGAGTCGTTGGTCAAAACATTGCCCAAAGCCGTGCCCGGTGCGCGATCAACATTATTCACATCAGCGCGCGCAGTTGGGCCATCATCCAAAACATTCACGGTGATTGTCCCGGTTGCGGCATCGCCATCTTGATCGGTGGCCGTGACACCAAAGCGTAATGTCAAGCTGTCATTCGGGTTGGTTGTATTGGCATGATCAAGCGCAATAAATTCGCGGAACGTGTAAGATCCATTTGAATTGATTGTCAAAGTAAACGCTGTTTGATTGCCTGCGCGCCCAATATATTCATTGCCAACCAAGGTCACAACAACAGGCACACCGCATGCGGTTAATTGCCCACCTGTCAAAGACCCGCTGGCTGAGAAACTATTTACACCCGTGGCGGTCACAGTACCCGGCCCGTCATTGCCGTAAGAAACGGTCAATTGACCTGTTACGGTTTGCGTTCCAAATTGAACCAAATTGGTTTCATCAACCGTGCAAATAACATTGTTAATGATCGGATGATCATCCACATCATTGACTGCGACCGAGAGATTGGCGGTGGCACTGTCGCCATCGCGATCCGTCAAGCTGTACGTAAAGCGATCCGTCCCAACACCAGAACCATTCGGCGTATAGGTGTAAGATCCGGTGTTATTGATTGTTAATGTGCCGTATGTGCCATTGATTGTCACATTGTTCCCGTTCGCAGGAACATCCACAGTCGTCGTGCCGAAGGTAATCTTCGTCACCGATCCAGGCTTGTCCGCACCAACGGTATCATTGCTGGTCACATTCCCAGTTCCAACCGTGCCGTTGTCGTTATCCGCCAAGGTGATCGTGTCATTCACAGCACGTGGGCCGTCATCCGCCACTTGAATGGTGATGGTACCCGCGCCCACATCGCCGTCTGTATCTGTTGCATTGATTCCAAAGACCAGATTGATCAC
>JAIXWE010000112.1 GCA_027482195.1 Alphaproteobacteria bacterium
AGCAAATGCCGCCATAAAATCAAATAAAAAGGGCGGCTAGAGAGCCGCCCTTTAAATTTCATACTTCTTTGTTCTGCGAATAAATTCGCAAAGAATTAGAAGTTGATTTGTGTTCCGAGCAATACGGATGTCGCATCGCCGTCAGCCGCACCAGCTTCATGATCGATGTACGATACAGATCCACGGAAGCTCATGCCTGGGCCGTAGGTGTATGTCACACCACCGGTGTAACGATCTGTTTCAACTTCTGTACCAGCCAAGGCTGTTGTCAAACGATCGTTGTCGTTGTTCAGGTAAGATGCACCGATTTTGAATGGGCCGGTTGTGTAATCACCACCAACAACCCATGTTTCATTGGTATCATTTACATCAAAGCCATTGTTGTTTTCGGTATAGATCGCACCCAAACCGAATGCGCCGATATCCAAATCCAAACCAACGTTCCATTCTTGGAAGTCATCTTCACCAGCGGCTTCAACTTCACGTGATGCGGTTGTGTAACCTGCACCCGCGATCAAACCAACATTGTTGAATTGACCTTCGTAACGTGCACCGATTTCCCAAACATTTTCTAAGTCATCAGCGTCTGCGTCAGTTGTGTTACCGTTCAAACGATTTGAAATGCCGTCAGCTTCAGGTGTGTAAGACGCACCAGCTTGGAAACCAGAAAACACTGGTGTCAAGTAGGTAATTTTGTCATCGCCACGAGCCAAGTCATTATCATAGTCGAATGATGCGCCAGCAAAATCACCTGTGTATCTTACAGGATTGATGAACTGACGTACGCCGTCGATGTTGTCATCAGCGGAAGGAGCTGCAACTTGTAACAAGTACGCTGCGCCATCTTCTTCACCGAAATTTACACGACCCCATGTGCCTGAGAAATAGGTGTAGGATTCGTCGATTTCGAATGATGTATCATCACCGGATTGTGCTTTTGCTTCGATTTGCGCACCAACAGTCAAACCATTGTCGAGTGTGGTTTCACCACCGAAATGCACTTCAGTATCGCGCAAGATGTCGATTTCACGAACATCATTTCCGCCCAAAGTATCATCTTGATCGGTGTAGTTAACGTAGCCTTTAAAATGGCCGCCAACGTTCAGTTTCACACCAGATGCATTGTCTTGCGCAAGCGCAGGAGCAGATGCAAGTGCCAATACTGCCAAGGCAGAGCCGAGCATAAGTTTATTCATGGATAGTCCTCCAGTTTGTGTTTGTATTCCGCGTACCGGGTGGCACAACAGATGTGCCGGAAACCCGAACACATGAGAATAATGCCTTATTCAAAACAAAAATCAACGCATCGTTGCCAAAACACATCATTTCATTTTGTAACGTTGCAAAAATGTCACGCCCCCTTGCTTATTCCAATGATTTCAATGGGTTAGGCTTTTTGATTTTTTCCACTTCTGCTTGACTTTTGGGGCTTTGGACACTATTTTATTGTCATAGTTAAATCACAGCGTAAGTTTACAGGAGATCAGCATGGCAAAACACCTTATCACACCTTCTTCCCCGCGCAGTTTGTTCGACCCTGTTGACCCGCCGTCGCGGGCGCGCAAATTGAAAAACTTTTTCAATGATCCGCTTGTGAAAGCCGGTGGGGCATTTGTGGGTTGTTTAATCGGGATAACCGCGCTTATTCATGTGACGGTGTCTGACTCCGCACCCGCGCCTCAAAATGATAACGCACACACGGTCATCACCCCAAGCCCGTAAATTTTATTTTTGTGTCAGATATAAAACAACGTCGCGTTCAATTTGGCGTGCCAAATCTTGAAGCGCGTTTTCGCGCGCGGCTGTTTCCGTAACCCGTGTTGCAAATTCGGATTCCAACACGTTGTAAGATGTGATGCTGCGTAACGGGCGGGTGATCAAGGTTTCACCTTGGGCATTTTTTAACGTCAAATTTGAGGTGAGAATAATTTGCGCGCGGGTGGCTTCCGCCGTTTTGGTGATGTCCAATTCCACACGTTGTTCCGCAACCGGATTGATTGTCAAAATGTAACGCGGTGACGATGGTTCGCCCGCACCCGCATAAAACCGATCCATCAATGCGTTGCGCAAAAATTGTCCTTCGCGGTCGGGGATGATTGCGATTGAGATTTGTGCAAGCTCGCTTGATGCGGCCTTATTCTGCGGGCTTTGATAATCGCCATAAATGGGGCGAAACCCGCATGAGGTGAGAAGGATCAAACTTAAGAACAATAAAAACTTCATGCGACAATATTCACAATACGGTTGGGGACGACAATAATTTTCTTGGGCGTTTTGCCTTCTAACGACCTTTGAACGTCTTTGTTATTCATCGCAATTTCTTCCGCCGCTTTTGTATCGCAATCTTTTGGCAGCGTGATGGTTGCGCGCAATTTTCCGTTCACCTGAACCGCGATGGTGACGACTGTCTCAACCAACAAGCTTTCATCAATGGTCGGGTAAGGTGTGTGCACAAGTGGTGTGGTGTGGCCCACGCGTTGCCAAATTTCTTCGGTGATGTGCGGGATCATCGGATTAAACCCTTGAAGCAACATGTCGCGTGACTCGACCCACACATTGACATCTTGATGTGTTGTGGGTGCAAAACTTTCAAACGCGTTGAAACATTCGCGCAAGCGTGCCACCGCTTTGTTCATGTGAAAATTGGTGATGTCGTGCGCAACACCTTGAAGGGTTTGATGCGTTTTTTGCCGCAACGCTTTGGCCGCATCGGACAATTCCCCGCTTGGCACATCACCTTGTGTTTTCAACATCTCACGCCACATGCGATTAATGAACCGCCACGCGCCTTCGAGCCCAGCTTCGGTCCATTCAATATCGCGGTCGGGCGGTGAGTCAGAAAGAATAAAAAGCCGCGCCGCATCCGCCCCGTATGAATCCAAAATATCTTGCGGATCAATCGTGTTGCGTTTTGATTTCGACATTTTTTCAACACGGCCCATCGTGGCTTTTTCGCCGCTTGCGATGATCACCCATTCGCCTTTGTCATTTTTTGACACTTCCGACGGGTACACCCATTTGCCGTCCTTGTCTTTAAACGTCGCGTGGTTGACCATACCTTGGGTATATAACCCCGCAAACGGTTCGGCGTATTTTTCGCCCTCGGGCAGATATCCGCAATCTTGCAACGCGCGGTTAAAGAAACGCGAATAAAGCAAATGTAACACCGCATGTTCCACCCCGCCAATATATTGATCAACGGGAAGCCAATAGGCGGCCTTTTGCTTGTCAAATCCGATTTTTGTGTTTTGCGCATCCGCATAACGTGCGTAATACCAACTTGATTCAAAAAATGTGTCGAACGTGTCGGTTTCACGAATGGCGGGCTCATTCGTTTCGGGACATGTCGTATATTTCCAGGTGGGGTGACGATCCAACGGGTTGCCCGTTTGATCAAACGTCACATCTGACGGTAACGTGACGGGCAATTGATCTTCAGGCACGGGGATCATCGCACCATCCGACACGCGATAGACAACAGGAATGGGACATCCCCAATAACGTTGACGTGAAATTCCCCAATCGCGCAAACGATATTGCGTCGTGGCTTCACCTTTTTTATCACTCACGATTTTTTCAATCGCTTTTTTCTTTGCCGAATTCACATCCAGCCCATTTAAGAAACGGGAATTGAACAACACACCATCCTCGGTGAAGGCCGTGTTTTCAACGGTAAATTCATCTTCCGCTTTATCGCGGGGAAGAACAACCGGTGTCACGTTTAAAGAATATTTTCGCGCGAAATCCAAATCACGTTGATCATGCGCGGGACATCCGAACACAGCACCGGTGCCGTAATCCATCAAGACAAAATTCGCCGCATAAATTGGAACAGTCAGATTTTCATCAAACGGATGAACGGCACGTAACCCCGTATCAAAGCCAATTTTTTCCGCTTGCTCAATCGCGGCTTCCGATGTGCCAAGCGCGGCGCATTGCTTCACAAACTCATCAAAGCCCGCTTTCGCTTTCGCATGTTTTTGAATGAACGGATGATCAACCGCCAAGGCTAAAAACGCCGCACCGAATAAGGTGTCGGGGCGGGTGGTGTAAACGGTGATGTGTTCATCTGAATTTTGAACTTGCCATGCAACCCGCGCGCCTTGGGATTTACCGATCCAGTTTTCTTGCATCAATCTGACTTTTTCGGGCCAGCGTTCAAGCGCGGTTAAGCCTTTTAACAGCTCCTCCGCATAATCCGTAATTTTCAACGACCATTGATTGAGTTTGCGCCGCTCCACGGGTGCGCCTGAGCGCCATCCTTTGCCGTCCA
>JAIXWE010000030.1 GCA_027482195.1 Alphaproteobacteria bacterium
CCAAGGTGCGCCACACAACATCTTTAAAGGGAAGAATTTTATCGGCAACCGCCATGACGCGGTCATAAAGCCCGGCACTGTCAATCATTTCTGCGCCCAAGCCTTTGAGCAACGCATTATGATGCACAAGCAATCTTTCCAATTTTTCTTTAACAATCGCGCCATGTTCTAAATCACAAATACGCAAGCCACGCCGCGCCACTTTATCTTCATAAGCGGGGCCAATGCCGCGCCCGGTTGTACCCAATTGTGCTTTGCCGCGTGCGGCTTCCAACGCTTTGTCCAACTCTTGATGAACGGGAAGAATGAGTGTGGCATTTTCCGCCACGCGCAATGTCTCAGGCGTAATGGTTACACCTTTGCCGCGCACTTCATCAATTTCATCAAGCAACGCCCACGGATCAACCACAACCCCATTGCCAATAATCGAAATTTTATTGGGGCGGACAATGCCCGATGGCAAAAGCCGTAATTTATATTCAACGCCGTTGATAATCAGCGTATGGCCCGCATTATGCCCGCCTTGGAATCGCACCACGACATCGGCGTTCGATGATAACCAATCAACAATTTTGCCTTTGCCTTCATCGCCCCATTGCGCGCCAATTACTGCAACATTTCCCATTTTTTACGCCCTCATTTTATAAGCATGATTGACGGGACCGAAACCGGACCCAATAATTTCTGCGGCTTCAATCGCCCCTCTTAAAAAATCTTGTGCCTGGATAAAGGCTTCGCGCGGCGCATGTCCTTGACCCATCAAGCATGCAATAGCCGATGATAATGTCGTGCCCGCCCCGTGTGTGGCGCGGCTGTCGAAACGGGGCTGTTCAAAAACCTCAACACCTTTTTCATTCGCAAGCACATTGATAATTTTATCAGAAACCAATCCGCCGCCTTTAACGACAACATTCTTGACGCCCAAGGTCATGAGAATTTCCGCCGCATGTTTCATCGCGTCAACATCACGAATGGCAAGCCCGGTTAACGATTCCGCCTCAATAATATTTGGCGTTAAAAAATCCGCATGAATAAGCAAACGGCGTTTCAACGCATCACGCGCGGGTTTATCCAGCAAGGTTTTACCAACCCGCCCGGTAATGACGGGATCAACCACGTAATGCAATCCTAAATTCTTATGATGATCAAGAAAGTCACCAATGACATTGATAATATCTTCGTTCACCAACATGCCGGTTTTAATCACGCGTGGTTTTAAATCATCCATCACCGCGTTTAATTGGGCATGCACCACCGATTTTGGAATGGGAAACACGTCAAAAACATCGACCGTGTTTTGCACCGACACGGCGGTAATCACGGTTGCGGCATATCCGCCCAACGCTTGGATGGTTTTGATGTCGGCTTGAATGCCTGTGCCGGCCGATGAATCCGACATGCCGATGCATAAAATTTCTTGAGGCATAATTTATCCTTTACGAGGCGCGCGCCGCTTGTTCAATCGCTGATGACACATCACGTACAATCGCATTCACCATATCGGCATTATCACCTTCGGCCATGATGCGAATGACGGGTTCGGTTCCCGACGCGCGTACCAAAATGCGCCCTTGTCCATTCAACGTATGTTCCGCACGTTGCACCGCGTCTTGAACCTGTTTGTCTTGAAGCGGTGTGCCCGATTCAAAACGCACATTTTTTAAAATTTGCGGCACCGGGTGAAAGACATTTAAAAATTCCGATGCTTTTTGGCCGGACTCTTTCAAACGCGAAAGAATGTGAAGTGCGGCCAACAACCCATCGCCGGTTGTGCCGTAATGGGATAAAATCATGTGGCCTGATTGCTCTCCGCCCAAGGTGTAATTTTTTTCTTTCATTTTTTCCATCACGTAACGATCCCCCACTTGGGTGCGTAACAACGTGATGCCTTGTGATTTTAAAAAACGCTCTAAGCCTAAATTTGACATGACGGTGGCAACGACGGTGTTGTGCGCCAATTCTCCGCGCTCTTTCAATGCAACCGCCAATAATCCCAATAACTGATCGCCATCAATTTTGCGGCCCGTTTCATCCACCATGATCAAACGGTCGGCGTCGCCGTCCAACGCAATCCCGACATCGGCTTTTTCTTCCACCACCACACGTTGCAATAAATCGGTGTGTGTGGCTCCGCATCCGTGATTAATGTTACGCCCATCGGGCTTATCACCAATGGCAATCACATCCGCTTCCAATTCCCACAATGTTTGGGGTGCCGCCTTATAAGCCGCGCCATGCGCACAATCAACAACAACGCGCAAGCCTTCCAATGTTTGCCCGCGCGGCACAGACGCCTTCACATACTCAATATACCGTCCCAACGCATCATCCAAACGTGACGCCCGCCCAACTTGATCGGGCTGGGGCATATTCTCAAAAAGATTTTGATCATCGATCCAGTTTTCAATTTTCTGCTCAATGTCATCGGGAAGTTTAAATCCATCAGCCGCAAATAATTTGATTCCATTATCGGCATAAGGATTATGTGACGCGGAAATCATCACCCCAATGTCACACCGCAATGATCGTGTCAGCATGGCCACCGCCGGTGTCGGAATGGGGCCGGTTAAAACAACTTCCATGCCCATGCTTAAAAAACCCGAAGCCATGGCTTGTTCCAACATGTAACACGACCGGCGCGTATCTTTGCCAATCACAACGCGGCTGATGCTGGCGCCATCACGTTTTAAAACGCGGGCGGTGGCGGTTGCAACACGCAACGCGACATCCGCCGTCATGGGAAAAACATTGGCCCGTCCACGAATACCATCTGTGCCGAAAAATTTTCGCTGTGTCATAGATTTGTTTTAGCGGTATCAGCGCAAAATAGAAACAGGATTTTATGGGCTGAGCAATTCTCCGATACCCTTAATAATCGTTTGCCTTACAAGAAGGTGAGGAACCGATCGTCCCTCTCTCCACCGCGAAATTGTTGGAAACATGACCGCGAATTCATCCGAGACCTTTCGATCAATATCAGCATCATAAGAATGAGCCACATTGCATGCGAGCTGGAAGAGTTTTGGGTGGGTTAAATCAGCCGCGCAACGCGCAAATAACTCTGATAATGCGGGTTTAAAAGCTTGCGCATAGGGTGTCACAGAAAAATCCGCCTCTTTTGCCATGTGAAGTATTTTCTGGGCGAGGAGTGATCGGGCTAAAATCAAAGGCATCTGCACACCGTTTAACCAGCGCGCGAAAGAAGCCTCGTTGATATCGAGAGTATCAAGAATTTTATCGGGCGGGTTGGGAGACGCCAGCACCCCATAATGACATAACAGCTGAAACGGTGCTGGCCCGTCGAATAAAGCCGCGTTTTGTGAAAACTCACCTATGATTGCATTATGCAAATAATTATTTTCCATCTTCAAACCTTTCTGTCTTTGAAAGGTCAGAATAAATCATGCCAAGATATAAATCTAATTCATAGATATTATAATATATATGAATTATATTCATAGTATGTTGCGCAACTCAAACCTCAATCTTCTCCCCGTTTTTCAGGTCCTTTTGGAATCCACAAGCGTGTCGCAAGCGGCGATGAAATTGAACATGACTCAATCTGCGGTCACCCATTCTTTGAATAAATTGCGCGCGCTTTTTGATGATGCGTTATTCATCCGCAGCAAAAACGGCATGACGCCCACAAATTTTGCGCGCTCGATTCAAAAAGATTTAGAATCGATTTTAAATGACATTGAACGATTGCAAGCACAACGCGCGCAATTTTCACCACGCACCAGTTCGCACATTTTTAAAATTGGCATCACGGAATATGCGGCCTTTACCTTACTGACACCCCTTCTTAAAATTTTGGAAACGGCCGCGCCGCATATAAAGATCATAACATCCACAATTAACCGTTATGATGGGATTGAGAAATTATCACGCGATAATCTCGATCTTATTATCGGCAATATTTCTTCCGCGCCGAAAAATTTCGATCTGGATATTTTATATCATGATTATTTTGTTATTTTGGCGTGCAAGAACAATAAAAGTATTTCTGACGCCATCACTCTTGATAAGTATCAAAAACTGCCTCATGTCAAAATTGCCTTGCACGAAGATCGCGACAATACCTTGGATGAGCTGTTGACGCACCACGGCATCACCCGCAATACGGTGTGTGTGGTGGGGCATTATATGTTGGGATTAAGCCTTATTCCGCAGTCACAAAAAATTATCACGGAACCTTTTTTGTTTGCCTTGCCGTGGATGAAAACATTGGGTTTAAAGGCCATTGCCCCGCCGGTTAGTTTACCAAAAATTCCCATCAAAATGATTTGGCCGCGCACCCACGCCAATGACCCCGCACATCTTTGGTTGCGTACACAACTTCAATCGGTTGCAAAATCATTGCCGCCGAAATGAAGAAATTTAAGCGCCTTGCGTTTGAGGATCCGTATTGCCACCACCGCGCGGCACAATCGGGCGAAGAGGTTGCGGATCTTGCTGAGAATGATCTTCACGCAAAATCACTTCACCCCGCAACACGGCCTTGATCTCATCCCCCGACAACATCTCATACTCGAGCAACGCTTTTGCCAAGGTGTGAAGATCTTGCAATCGCTCCGTCAAGATTTGTGTCGCGCGCGCATACGCTTCTTCAACAATGCGGCGAATTTCGGAATCAACCGTGGCGGCTGTCGCATCCGACATGTTTTTTGATTGCGTCACGGAATGACCCAAAAACACTTCTTCTTGATCGGCGGAATATCTGAGCGGCCCCAATTTCGGCGACATGCCCCATTCGGTGACCATGCGCCGCGCAATGTCGGTGGCCATGCGAATATCGGATGACGCGCCGGTGGTAACTTTTTGCGCGCCGAAAATAATTTCCTCCGCAATGCGTCCGCCCATGGCGACCGCCAAATCCGCTTCCAACTTTGCTTTTGACATCGAAATGCGATCCCCTTCGGGTAGGCGCATGACCATCCCCAACGCGCGCCCACGCGGCACAATTGTTGCCTTGTGAATAGGATCCGATTCCGGTTCTGCCAATGCCACAATGGCGTGTCCCGCTTCGTGATAGGCGGTGAGTTTTTTCTCCTCATCCGTCATCGCGAGCGATCGGCGTTCCACACCCATCATGACTTTATCTTTGGCATCTTCAAATTCTTCCATTCCGACAACGCGTTTGTTGCGGCGCGCCGCCAACAAGGCCGCCTCATTCACAAGGTTCGCAAGATCAGCCCCCGAAAAACCTGGCGTGCCGCGTGCCACAACACGTGCATCCACATTCGACGCCAGCGGCACTTTTTTCATGTGCACGCGCAAGATTTTTTCGCGCCCGTTCACATCCGGATTTGGAATCATAATCTGGCGATCAAAACGACCGGGGCGTAATAACGCCGGATCCAAAACATCGGGGCGGTTTGTCGCGGCGATGATAATCACACCTTCGTTGGCTTCGAATCCGTCCATCTCAACCAAAAGTTGGTTCAAGGTTTGTTCGCGTTCGTCATTGCCGCCGCCAAGACCTGCGCCACGGTGACGCCCGACCGCATCAATCTCATCAATGAAAATAATGCACGGCGCGTTTTTCTTACCTTGTTCAAACATATCACGCACGCGCGATGCACCAACACCAACAAACATTTCGACGAAATCAGAACCGGAGATGGTGAAGAACGGCACATTCGCCTCACCCGCGACCGCACGTGCGGTCAAGGTTTTCCCCGTACCAGGAGGCCCCACGAGCAACGCCCCTTTGGGAATTTTACCGCCCAAGCGTTGAAATTTTTGCGGGTCTTTTAAAAACTCAACAATCTCGACCAATTCTTCTTTCGCTTCATCAATGCCGGCGACATCATCAAAGGTCACGCGGCCATGTTTTTCCGTCAGCATGCGCGCGCGCGATTTGCCAAAGCCCATCGCACCGCCGCCACCACCTTTGCCTTGCATCTGGCGCATGAAGAAAATCCACACACCAATCAGCAACAACATCGGAAACCATGACAAAAGTACGCCAAATAAACTTGTTTGTGCCGGATCTTCTTTTTCGGCTTTGATACGCACCGCCGTGCCGTCTAACCGCGCCACGACATTTTCACCCGCCGGAATGGTCGTGCGAAACGGCCCGCCCGACCCCGCATAATGGCCGGATAATTCTTGCCCCTTAATCGTCACATCGGCGACCGTGCCGGATTTCGCCGCCGCCATGAAATCAGAATAAGCCAAAGCCTCAGCCTTTGCCCCGGATGATGTGGTATTGGCGTTTTGGAACACGTTGAACAAAAAGACGAGTGTCACCACAATCATCAGCCAAAACAGCCCGTTACGACCCATATTTTGCACGGTAAAAACCTTTCTTTCTTGAATAATCTTAATCTAATGACTTTTCCACATTTTGTATAGGATATTACGTAGGTGGATTTCCAGTAATTTCCAGTGTTTTGCGTGTGCGGCTTACGCGGATGGTGACCCCGCCAAGACTTGCCGCACGGAATTTTTCATCCGCGCCAATCCGGCGCGCCACATTTTCAACCCCCGCCAAAGACGGCGCGTAATCTTTTTTACCGGCAATTTTCACAATCGCACGGATTAAAATCTGTACCAGAATTTCAAAAGGCACCTGTGTGACCAGATCCAATCGGTAAACGACCCGTTGCGATTTTGATTCCACGCAATAATTTTTCTCTTCTTTTTCAACATAGTAGGAAAGCGCGTGGTAAGATTGCATGAGCCGTGCGAGTGTTAGACTCAACATCGCAACTGTTATATCTTGTTGCTTTAAACTGGGTAAAAGATTTCGAATACGCACCCTTTCGTATTGTGTGTTTTGATTGGACGGATCCTCCATCCATGGAATTTTTTTGTGCGAACAATAAGAAACGGCATCTTCGTGGGTCAAATCAAGAAGCGGGCGTAGGATATAAATGCCGGAAAGTTCGGTGCGCGCGTCCATCCCCAACAACCCCTTTAAACCGCTCCCGCGTTTAAGGCGCATCAGGAATGTTTCCATTTGATCATCGCCGTGATGGGCGGTGCATAAATGAGAAATGCCGTGTGCGCGGCACGCCTTTGTAAGCAATTCATAGCGTTTCTTGCGCGCCTGTTCTTGAAGCCGGGTTTTGGGTTTAACCCCGTCCCACGTCAAAATTTTGACATTTTGAATTCCGAAAGCTTTTAAATTCTTGGCGACGCGTTTTGCCTCAGCTGTCGATTCAGGGCGCAAACCATGATCGACAATAAAGGCATAAAGTTTGACGTTGCGCGCCCGCGTCCATTCAAGAAGAAGATGCGCGAGCATCATGCTGTCCGCCCCGCCCGAGACAGCCACCGCCAGTTTCTGAATGTTTATAAGGTCAGGAAATTTTTGCTCAAGAGCAAGCAAGGCGTTTCATTTCCCGGTCCGCACGACGCACAGCCGCAGATTGCGTTGTGCCGAATTCTTTTTTCAATTGCTTAAACGCGACACAGGATTGGTCTTTTTTATTATTCTGAGCCAAAGAGAGACCAAGTTTCAACAAACTGTCCGCCGCCTTCGGCCCCTTTGGAAAATCGCGATAACTTCCCGCAAAAACCCGCGCGGCTTGTTCATATTTTTGTTGCGCATAAAATGTTTCGCCGTACCAATAAGTGGCATTGGCCGCCAACGCATGTTTTGGGTTTGCCTTTAAAAATGCATCAAAGTTCTTTTGCGCCGTACCGTAATCACCCGATTTTAATTGGGAAAAAGCGGCCTCATATTGCGCATTGGGTGTGTCTTTTGCACCCGCAATCGGCACACCATTTGGTGTTTTGGTCAGTGACCCCAATTCGCGTTGCGTTGGGGAATCGGCCGGTGCAGCCGCATTCGGATCATCCAGATTGGGTAACGCCGCATCTGGCGCCGTGCGATCCGAATCCGTCAATGTCCCCGACGGGTCATTCATGGAAGATGTATCGGAAGGTGGAAGTGACGCAGGCGTTTGATTATTGGTTTGTGGTACCGTGTTCAATCGCATCTCAATATCGGAGAGAGCTTTGTCGAGGCGTTCTTTGAGTTGGTTGACTTCGAACTCGCGCTGTTCCAATTGACCGCGCAAATCACGAATTTGATTTTCCAAAGAGGAAACGCGTTGTTCCATGATGGCTTGGTAAGATGTGTCACCAGAGGGCGATCCACCACCCGTCATATCATCACGCATGACAGATGAACCATCGGGCGTGATATCAACAGGCGCATTTGAACCCGAGCCTGAGCCTGTTCCTTCAAGGCGCACCGGCGCTTCGCGAAAACCTTGCGCCGCCGCCACCCCAGACAAAAGAAGACAGACCGCGCAAGCGGTCTGTACTGCATAACATAAAGGACGGCGAAACATCATGATGCGCAGCCCTTAATGATTAATTGACAACCGTCACACCACGGCGGTTTTGTGCCCAACCCGATGGGTTTGACTCGGTCACAGCCGGACGCTCTTTGCCGTAGGAAATGGTTTGGATACGTGAACCATCAACGCCTTGTGACATCAAATAAGATTTCACAGAGTTCGCACGACGCTCACCCAACGCTAAGTTATATTCGCGTGTTCCGCGCTCATCCGCATGACCTTCGATGGTGATGCTGACATTCGTGTATTGCTTTAACCATGCCGCTTGGCGATCCAATGTCGAGCGCGCCTCAGATGTTAAATCCGCCTGGTCTAATGCAAAGAAAACGCGGTCGCCAACATTGACAACCAAATCTTGTTGTGACCCAGGAACCACGCCACCAATCGGAGCCGCACCACCTTGGCCAAAGCCATCACCCGCAACGCCACCAACGGCACCCGCCGGCATGGAGGTATTCATGGCCGCCTCTTCATCAGACGAACACGCCGCCAAAACCATCACAGTCGACAACATCAAAATGGTACGTAAAAACATGGGAAAACTCCTTTTTCAAATTTTCGTAAGGGACAAGACATTCGGGAATAAGACCGTGATTCGATTCTTAGTATGTTGCGCCCCAAACGGCAAGGGGGCAAAGCATATTTTTTATCAATTCAGGCCAGATTTCAGCGCCGCAAGAAACGCCCGCGCATCTTGCAACGATTGCCGATCTTGGGAGATGGTTAAGAAAGTCTCCAAACTGGCAATCGCCGCCCGAATATTGCCCAGTTTCGCCTCCAACACCCCTTGGTCGAAAATCAACCTTGGGTCGGATGGGGCAAAAAGGCGCATATGCGCGACCACGTGCAACGCACCCGCATAATCTTCCGCCTGAATGCGGCGTGATTTGATATTATTTTGAAGCCGCAACAAGGTGTCGCGGTTTGACGCATCGGCGTAATAATGCGCCGCCAATTCCGCATCCTCACCCAAACTGCGTTTCAAAATCTGGCGCAAACTTTGCGCATTTAAAATTGTAAAATGATCAAACGGATCAAAAATAATTTTTTGGGAATTGTGCGTCAAGCGCATCACAAAATGTCCGGGGAAATTAATGCCCGCAACATCCCACCCTTGCGCGCGCGCAACAATGATCACCAAAATGCACAAACTGATTGGCAAGCCTTTGCGCCGGTCAATCACTTCCATCACATCGGCATTGCGCAGATCATCATAGGTGTCGCGATCACCGTCATAACCCATATCATCATGCACCACATGTTTGAGTGCGGCCAAACGTGTCGCCACATCATCTAAAGCCCCCGCCATGCGCAAATCATGAAAGCGTTGTGCCACATGATCTTTTAGAACTTGAAGATGGTGAATATAACGCCCCATATCGCGCCCGGGCTTATCCAACGCGGCAAGACACAGGGTGATTTTTTCAAGAGGCATGTCGGCGTCCGAAGCATCACCCCAACGCGCAATTTCAGATTTCAATTCATCCGGCGTCACAAGATTTTGTTCCACACATACGCCATCATGGTGGCAAGGTTTGCGATTCCACCGCCGCCGGAACATTCGGTGCGGCCGCACCCATCGGCGCCATCACGCGATCGGAATCCGACAAAGGCGGCAAAGATTGCCCCACAGATTGGGACGATGACGGCATCGCCCCCGTTTGAAGTTGCGCGCGCGCTTGCGCCCGTTCATTCGGGATCGGTTCGCCCACAAGCTTGACGTAAGAGACAACTTCCTTGACACCTTTGATACGACGCGCAATGCGGATCGCACGATCCAATTCCGCTTGGTTTTGCGCAACACCCATCATGAACACCGTGCCTTGCACCGTTTCAATCGAGTAATTGATCGATTGCACATCCTGATCAAAGGTTAAACGCGTGCGCAATTCCGCCGAGATCCAATTATCTTGCGCAATAGTTTGAATGGATTTTTCATCCCCCACACGCACTTCATTGATCACTTGCTTTACACCGCGCGCTTGCCACGCAAGGCGCACCGCCTCAACCCGGTCTTCGGGTTTTTGCACAACCCCCGTGATCAACACACGGCCTTGATTAACCGTGAGATCAAGTTTGCGAAACATTTCCGTGCTGCGTTGAAACCATAAATCACTGATGGTCAGGCGGATCGATTCATCGGTTAATGATTTTTGAAAACCGCCTTCGCGCGCCGCCGCGACACCCGCGGCCGCCCCCACACCCACGGCCGCCCCGACGCACCCGCTTAAGCCGATAACCGCGACACTTGCCAAAATGAAAACAGAGAATGATGAGCGCATGACGAATCCTTCATGATATGTGAGATTAAGATTATAAAAGTTTTTGATGATTTGACCAGATCAAATCACACGAAATTAGAGGTGCCCGCCCTCGTCCCAGGCATGTGTTATATGGCGCACACGCACCCCCATGACAAGAATGGCATCACAACGCAACGGATAATCCGCCAGATGGTGGCGGCGCGCATAATCTTGGGCCGCATGATAAATGCGTAAACGTGACGTGGGGGAAATGCTTGTCATTGCGGATTCGTGGGTGGCGTGCGCCTTAACCTCAACGGCAATTAAGCTTTTATTTTTCTCGGCCAAAATATCCACCTCACCCATTTTGGTTTTATACCGCCATGCGCGAATGCGATAGCCTTTCAGCCATAAATAAACAGCCGCATAAATTTCCGCATAAATTCCTTTGTGATAGGTCGTGATTTTATGTTTTGTCTTCATTTTTTAATTCAAGTGCGCGCGGATAAATTTCTTTTCGCGGCAAACCGGTTTGCGCCATCACCTGATCCACCGCATCCCGCAAGGAATGTTGCGACAAGGCGCGCGTTAACAAGGCATCCACATCATGCACACCCGCCGCATTTAAAGGAGGTGCAACAACGACAACCACTTCGCCCTTCACCGGATGAAGGCGCACACGTTCCATGATATCCGTCACAGATCCGCGCAAAATTTCTTCATAAAATTTTGTCAGCTCACGGCACACCGCCACCTGACATTCCCCAAACACATTTGCGACATCGTCAAGTGAATCCGCAAGACGTTGTGCGGATTCAAAATAAATAAGCGTGACACCCATGTGTGAAAAGGGGGATAAGGCTTCCCGCCGTGCTTTGCTTTTGGATGGCAAGAACCCCAAAAATAAAAAACGTTCGCTCGGCAAAGCAGAAAGCTGCACAGCCGTGAGCACACTGTTCGCACCCGGCACACTTGTGACCGGGATCGCGGCATGAACGGCCGCTTGCACCAATTTATAACCTGGATCGGAAATAAGCGGCATGCCCGCATCGGAGATGACCCCAACCACCTGCCCCGCCGTGACCGCCGCAATCACCTCGCGCGCTTTGTCTTCTTCATTATGGTCATGAAGGCTACGCAAGGGTTTTTTAATTCCATAATGATTAAGGAGCTTGCCGCTCACCCGTGTGTCCTCACAGTATATAAGGTCACAGGCTTTTAAGGTCTCCAACGCCCGCAATGTTATGTCACCCAAATTGCCAATGGGGGTCGCCACCAAATAAATTCCCGCTTTCACTTGAGCGGAGCGCATTTCTTGGTTAGGGTCGGGATCATTCTTCACAGCATCACGTTTTAGGGGGTTGTTGCATGCAACGCAATTATCTTTTTCTGATCCTTCTTTTTGCGGCTACCCTTATTTTAAGTGCGTGCGGTGCATCCACCACCGGATGGGACACCCCGCAAGGTGCGCCAACAGCACCAACACAAGCAACTCAAGGCCCCACGGCGCAACCCCTTCCCCCAATTTCACAAGATGATGTGACGCGGGATTCGTTGGAACCGCTATCATCTTCACCTGTGCCCCCATCGGGCGTGACCAAAGTCGCCCTTCTTTTGCCGTTGAGCGGCCCATCGGAGCAAACCGGGCAAGCGTTGCTCAATGCCGCGCAACTTGCGCTGTTTGATTTAAAAGCCGAAGGCGGTTTTGAATTGATGCCGCGCGACACAAAAGGAAATGCGCAAAGCGCAGCCGAGCAAGCGAGCAGCGCCATCAAAGACGGCGCGCAACTTATTTTAGGCCCCTTATTCAGCGCGGAAGCCAAAGCGGTTGCGGCCACTGGTCTTCAAAATAATGTCACGTCGTTATCTTTTTCAACCGACAGCGCGGCCGCAAGTGGAAGCGGTTTTATCATGGGATTTTTGCCGCAAACCCAAATCGAACATGTGTTATCTTTCGCCCAATCAAAAGGCCGCACACGCATTGGTTTAATCGCTCCGCGTGATGCTTATGGGGATATGAGTGCGCAAATTTTTGATCAAACATTGCGCGCACGTGGTGTAACACATTCCGGTGTGTTGCGTTATGACGGAACACGCCCAACACCCGAGATGATCAAAAATTTTCTTGGGGCTCACTCCGTCATGGACGGCGTGTTGATCGCAGCGAACGCGCAAACAGCCGCACAAATTTCGGCACAGTTGACAGCCAATGGATTTCCACCCGCGCGTGTGCAACGTCTTGGCACCGGTTTGTGGGATCAAGCCAACGCACCGCGCATGGTTGAACTTTCTGGTGCGTGGTTTGCAACAACCGCACCATCAGCGCGCGCACGTTTTGAGACGCAATATCAATCCACCTATGGTGTCGCCGCACCACGCATTGCCTCGCTTGCTTATGACGCAACCGCCTTGGCCATTGTTTTAAACCGCTCTGGTGCGCCTTACACACGGCAAACCTTGCAAAACCCATCCGGATTTGCGGGCGTTGATGGCGTGTTTCGCTTTAATCAAAATGGTGTTGTGGAACGCCGCTTGGCCATTTTGGAAATGACACCGCAAGGCCCGCGCGTGATTGAGCAAGCCGCACGTAATTTTTGAAATTTAATTCGCGGGGATAAGTTGTAAAAAGAAATTGCGGGCTTTCATCCCGTGCATTACAACAAAATTCTTCCAAAACTTTTTTGTGTATGAGAGGTGAATATCATGTCGTCGGCTTCTGTTGCTTCGCGTCGTCCCTTATTTCTTGATGAACAAAATCCGATCACTGTGCCGGTTCACCACGCCAATGATATCGCACCCACACCCCACCAAGAACGCCGCACGGCGGGACGCCCCCGTTCGGAAACGTCGCGCGCCGCCATTTTGGAAGCCGTGACAAAAATGTTGCTTCACATGCCTGTGCGCGATGTGTCGATTGAATCAATTGCGAAAAAAGCCGGTGTCGGCAAAACCACCATTTACCGGTGGTGGCCGAACAAAGTCGCGGTGATTTTGGATGCACTTGCCCCGCAATTAAACCACACAACACCCGCGATTATTTCGGGCGAAAACCCCAAAGATTTGTTTGTGCAACAAATGGAACGCATGGGCCGTATTTTAAAGGGCCGCACCGGAAAAGTGGTGGCGGAAATTTTTGCGGAAAGCCAAGGCGACAAAGATCTTCTTGGGCTTTTTTATCAAAATTTTATGGTGCGCCATGAAGAAATTCTCGCCAACATCATCACCCAAGGCAAAGCCCTTGATCTTTTCCGCACCGATCTTGATACGGCGGTGGCGGTTGACATGATTTATGGAGCCGTTTTTTACCGTCTTATGAGCCAACCCGACGGTTTTGACAACGTGTTTTTAGATCAGATGATCATGCACGGGTTGCGTCTTTTATCCCGTTGATTTTTTGACACAGATTGATTTATGGTGGGCGCATGCCCAATCAAAAACATTATCGCGTTGTTGCCTTTTACCGGTTTGTGCCCGTTGACACAATCATGGTGCACAAGGACGCGTTGAAAGAGATTTCTAAAACATCCGATATTTGCGGCACAATTTTGATCGCCCCCGAAGGAGTGAACGGTACGATTGCAAGTTCGGACGACGGCATTGACCGCGCCCTTGCCTATCTTGATCAGCATTTTGAAATTTCAAAAGGCGAAGTAAAATTCTCGCACGCATCCTGCACGCCGTTTTTGCGGTATAAGGTGCGCGCAAAAAAAGAAATTATTACCATGCGCACGCCAAATGTGGACCCCACCAAACGCGTGGGCACATATGTGAGCGCACAAGATTGGAATGATGTCATCACCGATCCGGATGTTTTGGTTCTTGATACGCGCAATGTGTATGAAACAAAAATCGGCACGTTTCAAAACGCGCTTGATCCCAAGATTGACGTTTTCACCGACTTTGTAAAATTTGTGCGCGAAAATTTAGATCCGCAAAAACATCAAAAAATTGCCATGTTTTGCACGGGCGGGATCAGGTGTGAAAAAGCATCAAGTTTTATGTTGAACGAAGGTTTTGAAACCGTTTATCACCTTAAAGGCGGTATTTTAAAATATCTTGAAGACACACCGCCGCAAAAAAGCCTGTGGCAGGGGGAATGTTTTGTTTTCGACAAACGCGTCGGCGTGCATGAAGGTTTGGAAGAAGCCAAACATTTGATGTGTTACGGGTGCCGCACGCCGCTTGATGAAACGGATCTTGTCTCCCCCCTTTACGAAGAGGGTGTGACATGTCCGCATTGTCATGCGCAAACTTCGGAAAAGATCGCCGCACGGCGCCGCATGCGTCATCAACAAATGACAAAAATATCCGCTTAATTTTTTGCTGATTATTTCTCGGCCGCTAAATCCAGATAGACACGATCAGACGCGGTGGATGTCGCCGCCAATTGATTTGATCCCAAAATTTTCACGGGCTGTTTTAATTGCAACACCAATTGCACGGAATCGTCCGCCTTATTCGCTTGCCACGCCGCAATCAACGGATTGGATGTCGCCGCACCCTTGACGGCCGTGCCCCATTGCGCCTTTGGAATCGTCACTATCAAAATCTTTTCCGCGTTATCAAGATCATAAGAAATGCGCGCAGGCGCAGACGTGTCCAACACAAGGCGCGTTTTATCGGCTTGCGCCCCAATGCGCAATTGTTGCACCTGAAGCGGGCCAGATGTTTTTTTCACATCCGCTTTTTTAGCTTCAGTTCTTTTTACTTCTGGTTTTTTCACATCCGCCGTTGCCGCCATTTTTGGCGCGGCCTCTTTTTTCACCGGTTCCGTTTTAACCGCATCGCGCATGACGGGCGCAGAATTCTGGGCTTGAGTCATTGTTTGACGTTGATCAATGGCGTTTAATTCGAAAGAGAGTTCACGAAACTTGCGATCAATCGCATCGACCTTTTCCAATTTCGGTTTGGCCGCTTGCATATCGGTTTGCAGACCCGCCACATTTGTTTCAAGTGTTGACACACGCGCCGCTAAATCCGGAAGCGGTTGGGTGGTCACCGGTTCAAGCGCCACAGGTGGTGCAACCACAGGTGTGGTTTTTGGTTGCGACGTTTGCGCGGCACAGGCCGACAAAAAAACGCACGAAGCAAGAAGAGGAAGAAGAAATTTTTGTGTCATGACGAATCAACCTTGTAAGGTTTCAGAGTCGCAACAACAGGGCGACCCGTCAATTTACCCCACGCCTTTCCACAGGATTATCCACAAATGGTTCATCACCATTCTTCGCGCACATAGCGCAAAAACCGCACAAACCCATCGGGGTGCATCACCAAATACGCATGCCCCAACCACAAGATAATCCACGTCCACCCCAAAAGAGGCTCCGCCACATCATAAAGCGCGCCGACATAACCAAACGCGCCCAACACAAACCCCCATAATAAAATTAAAGGTGTGGCTTGCGCCGGTGTGAATCCCGCTTCCAAAAAATGATGATGAAAATGACGCCGATCGGGTTCGAACGGATGTTTGCCGTCTTTCAACCGCGCCACCAACAACCCGAAGGCATCAATGATGGGAAGGGCGATGATCCATGCCACACTGATCGGCGAAAGCGCGGGGTCTGCCCCTTGGGTTAAATTAATCGCAAACCACGCGATGCATAATCCTAAACTCATGCTTCCGGCATCGCCCAGAAAAATACTTGCCTGTTTGCGCAGAGGATGGCGCGCATTATAAAATAAAAATCCGACCAAGCAGCCAATAAGAATCATCAACGGTACCATCACCACGCCATAACCTGAAAGAGCCGCCGCGATCAGAAGCCAAATAAAAATGATCAATGATTTTCCGGCCGCCAAACCATCCATGCCGTCCATCATGTTGATGGCGTTGAGGATATAAACCACACACGCCACCGAAAACAAAACCCCGCCCCAACTTTCAAAGGTGATGTTGCCAAATCCCAACAAGTCACCCAGATCCATCAAATAAGCCCCGCCGCCCATCACCACCAAAAACCCGGCGAGGAAATGAACCGCAAATTTTATTTTCGCCGGAATACCGCGCAGATCATCAATGACACCCATTGTGAGAACAAGCATCAACGCCGCAATAAAAAAACGGTCACCATCAAAACTTGATTCATAAAAGAAAGAGGCGATGAGAAAGATGGTGAAAATGACAATCCCCCCAATGGGCGGCACCGGATGTGCGTGGTCTTTGCGCCCGCCCGGTTGATCCACGAAGTTGAGTTTGAGCGCAAGCGCGCGCGCAAAAGGCACAAGCCCCAAAGTGAGGCACAGCGCCGCCACACCCCACAAAACCCCCGTTACCATGTCATAGGCTTCCATCATGTTTTCTTAACTGCCAAAAATCGCGCCGGAGATAAAGCGTTGAGCGTCGCTGTCGGCAGACTATGCACAGAGTTTGTGAGATGATCCGCCAAAAGCCGCGCCCCCAACCCCGCACTTAAAATTCCGTGGGAGCCATGAGCGGTCGACACATAAAGATGTTCATAGCCTTGCAATGCGCCAATGATCGGGAAGCGATCTTTTGACGCACAGCGCAACGCCGCGCGCGCACCCGTGACGGTGATGCTGTCTTTTTTGTCTGGCACGGCGTCATAAAAATTTTTGAGAATAAGCTGTGTGTCTTCCTCACGCGAAGAGGTGTCGGTGAGCCATGGTTGAAATGTTGAGCCCAAGACCACTTCATCTTGCGCATAGGGTGCGCAATATCCGCCGTAACAGATATTATAAGGGGTAGGATCTTCCATCTTGCCCGTGATAATTTGCCCGCGCACCGTATGAATGGGAAGTGATGATAAAAACGGATGCGCCACCATCTCCGCCCCGCCGGCAAAAATCACCGCATCGAAAGAGTGATCCCCGACGCGCCAACCGGATTCCGTTTTTGCAACATCCAAAACATCATAGACCAAAAGCGGGATGTCGCGCGCAAGATGTGCGCATAATGCTTTGGGGCTGATGCTTCCGGCTTGGGGCAAGAAGAGCCCGTGATCTGTTGTCTGCATGTGATCAGGGTGCCAGTCCCAATTTTCATGCGCGCCGCGCAATCGTTTTTCTTTTTCCGCATCGGTGAAAAGATGAAGGCTTCCGATTTGTACGTAATCAATTTTATCCGCATGTGTTTCAAAAAAATGATAGGCCTGGGCAAAGGCGGATGCATAAAATTCTGATTGTGCGTGACGTTGTTGTGAAAAACGCGGATTAAAAAGCCCGCGCATATTTCCCGACGCACCCGATGCGATGTGGTTTTTTTCAAACAACGTCACCGCAATATTGCGTTGATGCAAGTCATAAGCAACGCATGCGCCCGCAAGCCCCGCACCAATGACCGCAACTTTCTCGACAGAATGTGGTGCGCAAATTTTATCTTCACCGCCTTGGTAATGCGCCATTATCATTTCACGTTTTTGGCCATATCCTTTTTGTTTTTGAACATGAAAACCGCTTAAAGACAAACGGCGGCGCACATCACCGGCGGCCGTAAAACTTGCCGCAGTTGTTGTTGATGTTGCGTTACGTTTCATCGCGGCAAATAAAACATCGCTCCACATATCCGGGTTTTTTGACGGCGTAAATCCATCCAAAAACCAAGCATCAATTTTTGTGTGAAGCTGTGGCAAGGCGTGGTTGATATCATCAAACACCAAAATCAAGGTAACATCTTTGGCCAAGCACAGACGGTGCCACCCCCCAACCCGCAACGGGTAATGATCAAGCAAGTGATTAAGATAAGGATCAAGTTGCGGTGCGAAAGGCTCTAAGGCGGTCGCAATCTCGGCCTTGCTTAACGGATATTTTTCAAAAGAATAAATAAAAAGTTGCGCGTGGGGTTTTTTCACCCGATCCCATAAACGCCACAGATTGAGAATGTTTAACCCGGTACCAAATCCGGTTTCGGCAATGACAAATCGGCTTGTCGCCGCCAAGCGACTTTCAAGCTTATTTCCTTCCAAAAACACATAAGACGACTCCGCCAAACCATCAGAGTCAGAAAAATAAACATCATCAAAGCGGGAAGACCTTGGCGCAGGCATTATTTTGCTCCATATATATAAGACCACAACTTAAACAGGATCGATGATGAATACAACCAATCCGCTTTTGACCGTTTCCACCTTGCCGAACAAGGCCCCCGCCTTTGATGTAATCCGTGAGGAGCATTATGAACCCGCGGTCGAGGCGGCGATTACCGAAGCGCGCGCGCAAATTGATCGGATCATTCACAACACAGCACCGCCGACTTTTGAAAATACGATTGAAGCCTTGGAAACCGCGGCCGAAACCTTAGGTGTGGTCACCAGCATTTTTTACAATCAATTAATCGCAAACGGCACCGACACGCTTCAAAGCTTGGCCGAGAAAATTGGCCCGGTTCAAGCGAATTTTTCATCCGACATTATTCTCAATGAAAAATTATTTGCGCGCATTAAATCGGTTTACGATTCCCGCGCACATTTAAATCTTACAACCGAGCA
>JAIXWE010000119.1 GCA_027482195.1 Alphaproteobacteria bacterium
ACCGGGCGACCATTTAAACTTCCATCAAAAAGAGCTGTGGCTGCATCAAGACCATTAATTTGCATGCGGTCAATATTCCGTTGCGCCTTTCCCGCCAACCATTCATCGCGCAAAAATAATGCTGGATCAGAACCGCTGCGACTTTTTTTCATGTCAAAAATAACCAACGGGCCATTGCGGCGCGCGGCAATCACTTGATGGGGTTGGTTATCAATTTGATAACCCTCGGGCACCGTAAACATGAACCCAATTTGAGGGTGATAGAATGATGCGCCGCGTACAAAACCTTGTGATGCGGAATCGCCATATGTCATGCCGCGAATCATCGCCAGATATTCATTACGTTTGCGCAGATTTGATGGCGGGTAACGCCCCGCCTCACGCGCCGCCGCAACAACACGTTGCCCCGTATCAGGGTGGGTTGAAAAATAATTAAATTGCGCCGTATCTTTTCCACGCAATTTTGATTGTGCGGTCAGATAACTTTCCATCGCATCCAAAAAATCCGCCATGGCCATTGTGTCATATCCCGCACGGGAAAGATAACGAATGCCCAACATATCCGCTTCTGATTCTTGTTCGCGCGAATAAGAACTCATATATAAATTTGCACCGGTGTTAATCGCTTGCGATGCTGCGGCACCACCCAAGGCGGCCGCGGCAATCGTTGCACCAATTTGTGTGACAAGGCCTTGCGAATAACGTGCAGCTTGATGGCGTGCGGTGACGTGGGCAATTTCATGACCTAAAACCGAGGCCAACTCAGCCTCATCATTCATCACCGCCATCAAACCGCGTGTGATGTAAATATACCCACCCGGCAAAGCAAACGCATTCACAACCGCTGAATCAAGAACAAAAAATTGATAACGCACATCTGCGCGCTCAGTATTCTTTGCAACTTTCTGACCGATGGACGCTACATAATTTTGCAATTGCTGATCGGCATAAACTCCACCATATTCCTTGACGATCTTTTGATGCTCTGACGCGCCAATTGCTGCTTCGGATTGGGGTGACATCAAACCATCAAAACGCTTCTCCCCCGTGGCCGGATTGACGGTGCACGATGCTGTGAAAAAAAGCGCAAAAGCGGCCACTCCAGCCAATAAAGACTTGCGAAAATTTCGGGACTGTTGACTAATCATGATATGCGCCTTGGTTTTTCTATTTTGGTTTTTGTGCTGTGCTTCTTTTTAGCACAGACAAGTTATGCGCAACAAGATCAAGAAAAAATAAATCTTTATGCGGTCAAGGCCCCGCCTGCCCTTAATCGCATGAGCCAAATTCCTCAACCTCTTGAGATCATCGCCATTACCGATTCTGTCACTGCTGTTGACAAGCGCGGCGCTGTCTTTTTTTTTTTTTTTTTTTATGTTCCGGAGTCTGAAAATATCGCAGCCATGAATCTCTTAAGCTTGCTAACCAAGAAAAATGTCATGCGTGGTTTTCAATCACGCGATCCAAAAGCCGGACGCCTTAATCGTAAAAATCAAAACCTTGTCCAACTTGTGCGCCGCACCGATAATATATGGCTTCAGGCAAGTTTGGTGAATGCTGGCCTCGCTTTTTTTAATCCTGAATCGGTTGATGCAAATATTTCTGCATCTCTTCTCAAATTTGAACGCGATGCCCAAAAAAATAAACGCGGCATGTGGGCAAAGGAGAATATTATTCTCTCTCCAACCACAGCCCCTAAGGCCCTTTACAAATTTGTTGTGATTGAAGGGAAAATTGAGAAAGTTGGCCTGCAACGCAATGGCGTTTATCTTAATTTCGGACAAAATTGGAAGAATGATTTAACGGTTTTTATTCCGAGCAGTTTACGCACAAATTTTGCACGGCAAAATATTCAACTTACCAGTCTTGAAAATGCTTCCGTGCGTGTGCGCGGTTTTCTCACCGAGAATAATGGCCCAATGATAACGCTCAGCAACACCTACCAACTTGAAATTCTTGACCAACAAAAACGTATGACTGTTCCCTCACCGCCACGCCCAATGATCAAAACACCATGAAAAATGTCACCAATAGCACAGCGCTCCACCCACGCCCCATCCGGGAACTCTATCCCGCGATCACGCCTTATTCGCAAGGATTCTTGAGTGTTGATGGCACGCACGATTTATATTGGGAACAAAACGGCAATCCTGATGGCGTGCCAATGTTGGTTTTGCATGGCGGGCCCGGTGCCGGTGCTACGGCAGCGCATCGCCGCTTTTTTGATCCCGATCATTACCGCATTATCATCTTTGATCAACGGGGTGCGGGGCGCTCTCACCCACTTGGATGTTTGGAAAACAATACTCTCCATCACCTTGTTGATGATATTGCAAAACTCAAAAATCACTTAAACATTTCGCGTTGGCATATTTTTGGTGGCTCGTGGGGAAGCACGCTTGCCTTAGCTTATGCGCAAGCACATCCGAAAGATTGTATCAGCTTAATTTTACGCGGTATTTTCTTGATGGAAGCGGCGGAAATTGATTGGTTTATGCATGGCATGCGTCTTATTTTCCCCGAAGCGTGGGAAGCTTTCACCAAAGGGCGCGATGTAAAAAATTTGTTGCAAGACTATCATGCCGATTTAACCGGCACCGATGACGAGGTTGCAATCAAAGCGGGTCTTCAATGGAGCGGGTATGAAACCACGTGCTCATCATTTCTGCCGCGCCATGATACGATTACATCCGAAGAGCAACGATTCTATGCCTTGGCGATGGCCAAGATTGAGGCGCATTATTTCGCAACTCAAGTGATTGCGCCCGAAAATTCCTTACTCAATAAAATCGATATTATTCGTCATATCCCAGCCAGCATCATTCAAGGCCGGTATGATATTGTTTGCCCGATTACGGCCGCACATCGCCTTCACCAAGCTTGGCCAGAGGCGGATTACGTGATTGTTCCCGATGCGGGGCATTCTTTTCTTGATCCCTCTTTAAGAACGCGGTTAATAGAGGCTACTGATAACGTCAAAAATCTGAGGTAAAAAATGAAGTTTTCATCTTTGCGCGAAGCGCATGTTACAGGCAAATATGTTGTGATGCGGGTTGATTTAAATGTGCCAACCGACAACGGTCATGTCACCGACACAACGCGTATTGATCGTTTAAAACCGACCATTGATTATTTGGTGGAACACGATGCGCGGGTTATTCTTCTCTCACATTTTGGTCGCCCAAAAGGTGTGTCACCGGAATTTTCACAGAAATTTTTGGCTCCGGTCTTAACGCAGCAATGGGCGCACCCCGTTTCTTTTGCGACAGATTGTGTGGGTGATGTGGCGATGACTGCACGCAATCATATGAAAGATGGGGATATTCTTCTTCTCGAAAATGTACGTTTCCATCCGCAAGAGGAAAAAAATGATGAAGCTTTTGCAAAACAACTCGCACAACTTGGCGACATCTATGTGAATGATGCGTTTTCGGCCGCACATCGTGCGCATGCATCAACCGAAGGTGTGGCGCATTTTCTCCCAAGCTATGCCGGATTTTTGATGGAAGAAGAATTAAACGCCTTAAATCTTGCTTTGGGAAATCCCACGCGACCCGTGGCCGCGATCGTTGGCGGCGCAAAAGTATCAACAAAACTTGATCTTCTTCAAAATCTTGTCACCAAGGTTGATCTTTTGGTTTTGGGCGGCGGCATGGCGAACACATTCTTACATGCGCATGACATTCCTGTTGGAAAATCTTTATGTGAGCCCGATATGGCGGAGCAAGTTCACAAGATTGAAAGTGCGGCCGCGAAAAATAATTGCCGCATTCTCATTCCGCATGATGTTGTCGTTGCAACAGAATTCAAAGCCAATGCCGCTCATATAACTTGCGGCGTCGGTGATATTCCCGCAACACATATGGCACTTGATGTTGGCCCGGAGACAGTGCGTGAGATTCAAACCGCGTTAGAGAATTGCAAAACAATTATCTGGAACGGGCCATTGGGCGCGTTTGAAATTCCCCCGTTTCAAAATGCCACTATTGCGGTTGCTCAAACCGTGTCACACTTAACGCAAGCGGGGAAAGTAAAATCTGTTGCGGGTGGCGGTGACACTGTTGCGGCTTTGGAAATGGCACAGATGGTTGATGAACTCACCTATGTTTCCTCGGCGGGTGGCGCATTTTTGGAATGGATGGAAGGCAAATCCTTGCCCGGCGTTGCGGCCTTAAGCCATGGCAAGAACCAAGCTAATTAAATCTGATGCTTGGCAAAAATCCGCTCCGCAAGTGACTTGTTGATGCGGTCAAAATATGTCACGGCCGCATTAAAAGCACGGTGATTGAGCATGCCGTCTTGGCTGCGCATCCGTTGGGTCAATAAATAAATACCGATAAATTGTTCTCGTCCAAAACCCAAAACACGGCATGCGGCAGCAAGCATCTGGCCATCTTCTTGCAACAAAATTTGAATGGCAAAATTTGGTTGTGTGTGTGTGGCCACAGAAAATTGTGCAACGAAAGATGCAAACTGCCCACGCTTAAGTGTTTTTTGCATCAGATCAAAGGTCAATTTTCCTTGAGATAAGAAAACATGCCCCGCCTTCAACATTGCCGGTGTTGGAGCAAACGGATCCGACTCTTTCTTTCCCTCACCCGATAATTCATCAATAACATCCGTAATGATTGATACCGATTGTGTGTCACGTGATACGATAGCATTCACATCTTGACGCAACTGTGCACCAACGGCCGCATAAATCCTGCGTGAAATATGCTCCGGTACTTCACGGCGTTGAAGTAAAGGCCGCGCCAATTCCACTTCCTGCTCGGCTATGTCGCTCAATGTTTTAACTGCATAATCGGTCAGCGTAACGCTGATATTCTCCGCCAAGGTGCATACGGTTGGAATGTCTTTCGTGTCCGCCAAGGCATCAATCACGGGGTCGTGCAATGTGGTGCGTCCCGCAATTGCGCGCCAGTAATACGCGCTGCGTGATTGAATGATGTATAAAAGATCGAGATCGTTCAAAACCGGGCTTTGACGCAACACCGTTTCCGCAACAGAAATATCATCATTCGCCAAGAACAAAACCAAGCGTAAAGGAACATTTTCATGGGCTGCCAAACGATCCGCAATGGCCGCGCGTAAATCGGCCTCAGCTTGGCGCATCAGGCTGATAAGAATATCGGCAATTTGCTCACGCTCGTTTAATTTTAATTCGGCGCTTAAAAGATTTGCAACAATACGCGCAAGCTCACCGCGCGATTCAGAACTTTTTTCCGTCGCTAAATCATAAAGGCGGTGGCTGTCATACAACTCAACCAAAAGCGATTCGAGCGTCGCAGGATTTTGCAATCCCTGTCCTTGATCCGCTGTGAAAGATGCATCTTTTGGCATCATATTTTCCTTTAATCCCCACAGAAATTTGGCGCGCGACATCGGGTTTATCTTCCCGCATATCACACACCTCTTTTTATTATTTTCTTTATCGTTATATTTAAAATACCAGATAAATGTTGATAAAATGCTAATATGCAAATGAATAAAGGGTTAAAAAACCTGTCAATAAAATATTAAGCAATTTGTAATATTCTGAGAATCAATCCAACATTCCGAAAGAAGCCATGGGACCTTTAACACCCACATCTGGCCAGTCTTTGTTGTCGTCACAGCCTTTACAAGGGCGTGTGGATCAAGCGAATCCACAATTTCGTGACAGACCGGACGTGCGCGCCCGCCTTGATATCGCCCAACCTTTGGGCGAGCCTTTGTCGCGTGCAAAAAACGCGACAGCAGATGATGAGCGAAAAAATCAAGCTGTGCTTAGCACACAAAATTACGGCACATCCGCCCGGCGCGGAAGCGTTTTGGATGTTGTGGTCTAAACTCTACTGAAAAGCGACTTCATTAAAACTGCGCAACTTGCGGCTGTGAAGCTTGTCCGCGCCGGTGTCGCGCAAAATTGCCATCGCAAGAAGTCCGATTTGTAAATGTTGTTCCACACGTTGGCGGTAGAATGTTTCCGCCATGCCGGGAAGTTTTAACTGGCCATGTAAAGGCTTATCGGAAACACACAACAAAGTGCCGTAAGGAACGCGAAAACGAAATCCATTTGCGGCGATCGTTCCCGATTCCATATCTAAAGCAACCGCACGACTTTGACTTAAGCGCGCATTTTGCCGAATGGCCGGGCGCAATTCCCAATTGCGATCATCCACCGTTGCCACCGTGCCCGTGCGCATGACTTTTTTCAACTCATACCCCTTACACCCTGTGACGGTCTCCACAGCTGCCTCCAACGCGAGTTGAATTTCTGAAAGTGCCGGAATGGGAATGCTGGGATGAAGATCACGATATAAAACATTATCTTCGCGCAAATAGGCGTGCGCCAAAACATAATCACCCAAAGATTGCGAATTACGAAGTCCCGCACAATGACCCAACATCATCCACGCATGCGGACGCAACACGGCAATGTGATCGGTAATTGTTTTGGCGTTCGAAGGACCAACACCAATATTCACCATGGTGATCCCCGATCCATCGGCACGTTTCAAATGATAAGCCGGCATTTGCGGCATGCGGCGCAACGTTTCACCCACAATATCTTTCTCAGATGACGCAAGATTTTGATTGTAAGTAACTTTGTTCCCAGGCTCGACAAAGGCCGTATATTGCGCCCGCTCTTTTTTCAAAATTTCATTTTCCGTGGGCTCCATCACCTCATGCGCAATGCGTACAAATTCATCAATGTAAAATTGATAGTTTGTAAAAATCACGTAATTTTGAAAATGCGTAGCCGATGTTCCAGTGTAATGCCGAAGGCGCAACACACTGACATCTACACGCGGTGCATTGAATAATGAAAGCGGCATTGGAACCCCATCACGCGGGAAATAAGTTCCGTTGGCAACCTCGTCGTCAATCACGTTCAAATCAGGCAAATCAAAAACATCGGCGAGTGATTCCATATGCGCTTGCGTCAAATCTTTTTCAACGTGAAAATCTTCCCCCAATACAAAATGAATCGGAATGGGCGTGTCGCTAACCCCCACTTCAACGGGTACATTATGATTCAAAAGCAAAAGACGAATTTGTTCTTTGTAGTAATAATCAAAAATATCGGGGCGGGTGAGCGTTGTTTCATACACACCTGGCTTTGTGACAAAACCGTATGAAAGACGTGTGTCAACACGGCGCGCATTCTCCACCGCGATGCGCAAATAAGGGTAATATGCCGACACGCGGCCATGTTTTATCGGATCCGCATTTGAGAAATCACGAAAAGCTTTGCGAAGATGATCGGTTTGTGCGGTATAAATTTCTTGAATGGCCTGAAACGCATCATCGGCATTGGCGTAAAGGCGGGGTTTAAATTGCGGGGAATGTGGTGTCATCAATTCAATGTCCTTATCTTATCTTTTCTTTCAGTGTAACTAAAAATCAAAGATCATGCCAGTAGGTCACGAAAGCCCAACCAAGGCTTTTGCAAATTCTTGCGGATGAAACGCTTGTAAATCTGCGACGTCTTCCCCCACCCCAACGGCATAGATGGGAAGCCCGAAACGATCCGCCAAGGCAACAACCACACCCCCTTTGGCGGAACCGTCAAGCTTGGTAACAACAAGCCCCGTAAGCTTGACCATGTCATGAAATGCTTCGACCTGCGCAATCGCATTTTGCCCCGTTGTGGCATCAAGAACCAAAATAATTTCGTGAGGTAGATTTTCGTCTTTCTTTTTTAAGACCCTGATAATTTTTTCCAGCTCCGCCATCAAATTCGATTTATTATGAAGCCGCCCGGCGGTGTCGATCATCAAAATATCTGTCTGTGCCGCAACCGCTTTTTCATACGCCTCAAACGCCACGGCGGCAGCATCCGCACCCAAATCGCGCGCAACAAGCGGGGAATTTGTCCGTTGCGCCCATATATTTAATTGTTCAATCGCGGCCGCACGGAATGTGTCACCCGCCGCAATCATTAATTTCTTACCGCGCTTAAAATGAAGTTGATATGCCAATTTTCCGATTGTGGTTGTTTTGCCAACACCGTTGACCCCGCAAATTAAATAAACACGCGGGCCATCTTCTGGCTTCACCACTTCCAAAGGTGTAGCGCACACATTCAGAATTTTTGAAATCTCAACAACTAAAGCTTCACGCACACTGCGTGCTTTATGGGCGGGGTCAAATTTTTGATCTTTAAGAGATGCCACCAATTTTTGTGCGGTCTTCGGCCCCAAATCGGCCGCAACCAAGGCATCTTCAAGCTCGGTTAAAATATCACCATCTGGTTTTTCGTGAAGAAAAATTTCATTCAAATTTTGCGTAAGCCGTGAGGTGGATTTGCTCAACCCTTGTGTTAATTGTGACAACCATCCGCCACCTTGATCATCCCGCACCTCTTTCACATCCTTGGCGTGATGATGTGGTTCCGGAATTTCATCCATCTCATCCAACACATCACTTTCATGTTCCGCAATCTCACCATTTTTAAAATGAGGATCAATTTTAACATCCTCTTCAATCACCGGCTCCAAAGCTGGATCCGATTGCGGATGAAGCAATTTATCATCACGATCATCTTGATCTTGCTGAGAAGGATTATTTTTTCGACGCCAAAAAATCATGCTGCACTTCCAATACCGGTGAGTTTATCTTGCATGATACCTGTAATCTTGGCACGGAGCAAACTTCCCACTTTATAATCACGATCTAATACAACTTGTGCGAAATGCTCGGATCGTCCGGTTCGGTCATTTTCAATGACCAAATTGCGTACCTGACCCACCTCACGCGCCAAAAATTTTTGAAGCTGTTGCGCACCTAATTCACGCAAGCGCGCCGCGCGCTCTTTACGCACCGCCATTTCCACTTGTGGCATCTTTGCGGCCGGCGTGCCGTTGCGGGCGGAGTATGGAAAGATATGAAGAAATGTTAAATTACAATCCTCGACTAAATCATATGTGTTTTGAAACATTGAATCGGTTTCGGTCGGAAATCCCGCGATGATATCCGCACCAAAAACAATATCAGGGCGCAAACTTCGCGCGCGTTCGCACATATGGATTGCATCGGCGCGCAAATGGCGACGCTTCATACGCTTTAACACCATATCATCCCCTGCTTGCAAACTCATGTGAAGGTGCGGCATGAGGCGCGGCTCATGCGCAATCAAATCCCACAAATCATCATCCATCTCAACCGGATCTAATGAGGATAAACGCAAACGTTTTAAATCTGGCACGTCGCGCATCACTGTTTTGATCATTGCACCCAAACGCAGATCGGTATCTAAATCAGGGCCGTAAGATGTGACATCCACACCCGTAAAAACAATCTCGTTATAACCGTTTTCAACCAATTTGTGTACCTGTGCCACAATATCAGCCACGGGAACAGAACGGGAATTACCCCGACCGTAAGGAATGATACAGAAAGTACAGCGATGATCACATCCGTTTTGCACCTGTAAAAAAGCACGTGCATGCCCGTCCATACCCTCGATCAAATGGCTTGCGGTTTCGCGTACCGACATAATATCATTGAGCTGGATTTTCTCCGCACCCGCTGACCATGCTTCGCGTTTTAATTTCACATCATTGCCGATAATCTGGTCCACCTCGGGCATGGATTTGAACGCGTCAGGATTCACTTGAACCGCACATCCCGTGACAATAATTTTTGCGGACGGGTTATTTTTCTTAGCACGGCGGATGGCTTGGCGGGCTTGACGCTCCGCTTCCGCCGTCACCGCACATGTGTTGATGATAACCGCACCTTCCACCCCTGCGTCTTTTGCATGGGCGCGCATGACCTCGGACTCATAAGTATTAAGCCGACACCCAAAGGTGAGAACATCGATTTTACCCGAATTTTCTTTCATAACAGAGTTTTAGCGGGGTTCGAGGCGTAAGGTCAAACTTATAATATTGACTTATTGCGCTCTTTTCGTCATAAAGCCCTTACATTTCCTCACATCTTCCGTTTGGGAAGTGCCCGAGGGTACACCGCAGTCGGCGAAGTTTCGCTCACTGCGGCATTTTAACATGGAGATTTTTTACAGTGTTTCAATCACTGACAGAAAAATTAGGACAGGTTTTCGACGGGCTGCGTGGCAAGGGCACGCTGTCCGAAGATGATGTTAACAACGCATTGCGCGAAATTCGCGTGGCGTTGTTGGAAGCAGATGTCGCATTATCAGTCGTCAAAGATTTTGTGGAAACCGTACGTACAAAAGCGGTTGGGCAAGAGATCATCAAATCTGTCACCCCTGCACAGCAAATCGTCAAAATTGTTCATGATGCAATTGTTGAATTGCTGGGCGCCGATGAGACGGGATTAAATTTTAACGCCGCACCGCCGGTTGTTTATTTAATGGTGGGATTACAAGGCTCGGGAAAAACTACAACTTCCGCCAAGATCGGCAAATTTTTGCGCGACAAGCATCGCAAAAAAGTTTTGCTCGCATCGCTTGATACACAACGCCCGGCGGCGCAAGAACAATTGGCGCAATTGGGTGTGACAACCAACACCCCCACCCTTCCTATCATTGCCGCACAAACACCGTTTGAGATCGGCAAGCGCGCGGTCGAGACCGCAAAACGTGAAGGTTACGATGTTGTTATTCTCGACACCGCCGGTCGTTTGTCGATTGATGACGCGTTGATGAACGAAGTGGTCATGATACGTAACGCCACCACACCGCTTGAGACATTATTGGTGGTTGATGCCATGACGGGGCAAGACGCCGTCAACACCGCCCGCACCTTCAATGAAAAAGTGGGCGTGACGGGTTTGGTTCTTACCCGCGTTGATGGTGATGCGCGTGGTGGTGCGGCGATGTCGATGCGCGCCGTGACGGGCAAACCGATTAAACTTCTTGGTACGGGCGAAAAGCCTGATGCGCTGGAGGCGTTTCACCCGGATCGTATCGCAGGCCGCATTTTGGGTATGGGCGATGTGGTGTCGTTGGTGGAACGCGCCGTGGAAACCATCAACCGCGATGATGCCGAAGACATGGCGCGCAAATTCCAAGAAGGAAAATTTGATTTGAATGACATGTTGGCGCAATTTCGCCAGATGAAAAATATGGGTGGTGTGTCATCAGTGATGAAAATGCTTCCCGGGCTTGGCCGTTTTTCGGATCAAATTGAAAACGCCAATCTCGACAACACAATTTTGAAAAAACAAGAAGCCATTATTTTATCGATGACAAAGGCGGAACGCGCCAAGCCTGTGATATTAAATGCGTCACGTCGCAAACGCATTGCCGCCGGATCGGGCGTGTCGGTGCAAGATATCAATCAACTCATCAAGCAATTTGAACAAATGGAACAAATGATGAAGCGCATGCGCAAAATGGGCATGGGCGGCATGATGGGGATGATGAAAAATTTTATGGGGCCGCAAGATCAATCAAAACTTGATGCCTTGCGTGCATCCGAAGGCTTGCCATCTTTGCCGGGCGGTTTTTCACAAGGTGGCTTTGGAAATTTCCGCGGAGGGAGCAAGAAAAACAGAAAGAAATGACACATCATATGTTCTGATGGCCCGATGGGTCATCGGTTGATCTGATGAAACGCATGAAAGGAGCATAACCATGTCATTAAAAATCAGACTGTCCCGTCAGGGGCGTAAAAAATCGCCGTTTTATTCAATCGTGGTGGCGGATAGCCGCGCGGCACGTGACGGACGTTACATTGAAAAAGTCGGAACTTATAATCCGCTTTTGAAACGCGAAGATGAAAAACGCGTTATCTTGAACACAGAGCGTGTGCAATATTGGTTAGGCCAAGGCGCGCAACCAACAGATCGCGCAGCCACCTTCCTTGGTAAGGCTGGTTTAATTGCGATGCCTGAGCGCAAAAACAACCCAGAAAAAGCAAAGCCAAAAGCAAAAGCACAAGAACGCGCGCGCGAAAAAGCTGAGAAATTAGCGGCAGCGCAAGAGGCTGCAAATGCACCTGCGCCTGAGCCAGTTGCTGAGGCACCTGTGGAATCACCTGCGGAGGCGGCAGCTGAGTAATCAGCCGTCTCACTTATCATCCACCCCTCTCCCTCAGGGAGAGGGCAATATTGTTATTGCCAAAATTCTCACCGCACATGGCGTGCGTGGTCTTGTGAAATTACGTGTTTATCTTGAAAACCCGCACGACATTGAAAATTTTGAAAACCTTACCGATTCAAACGGCAATCCGTATCGCTTAAAGCTCAAAAACCCCATCAAAACCGATTGGGTTGCCGAAATTGAAACTGTGACCAATCGCACCCATGCCGAGCTTTTAAGAAATACTGATCTTTTTGTAACGCGTGATGATCTTCCGGATTTGGATTCGGACGAAGTTTATTATCATGATTTAATAAAACGTCCCGTCAAAAACAAAGCGGGTGACGTGATTGGCGTGATCGAGGACGTCAATAATTTCGGCGCAAGCGATGTGTTACTCATTAAACCCATCGCGGGAAAAGATTTTTTTATTCCTTACTCACCCGTATGTGTTGCCGAAGAGCATGATGATTTTATTGTGATTCAAAATTACGAAGATTTTCAATCATGATAAATTTTCACGTCTTAACATTATTCCCTGAACTTTTTCCCGGACCTTTGGGCGCTTCTGTCACCGGGCGGGCGTTAGAGAAAAATTTGTGGGGGCTGAACGCGATTAATATTCGTGACTTTGCCACCGACAAACATCAAACAGTGGATGATGTGCCGTTTGGCGGCGGTGCGGGGATGGTTTTAAAACCTGATATTGTTGAACGCGCCGTGTTATCAATGCCCACACATGGGCGGCGCATTTATCTTTCTCCGCGCGGAAAAGTTTTCAATCAAAAAATGGCGGAAGAATTTGCTCAAGAATCCAATATCATTCTTTTATGCGGACGTTACGAAGGTGTCGATCAACGCGCGCTCGATGTGTGCGGGTTTGAGGAAGTGAGTATTGGCGATTACGTTCTCACGGGGGGCGAGCTGGCCGCCTATGTCATGATGGATAGTGTTATAAGGCTTATCCCGCATGTTGTTGGGAATGACGCCACAACAGGTGAGGAAAGTTTTTCAAATGGTCTTTTGGAATACCCACATTTCACGCGCCCCGCACAATGGACAGACGCGCAAGGGATTGTTCACCCTGTACCTGAAATTTTAACCTCAGGGCATCATGGGGAAGTGGCTAAATGGCGTCTTGAGCAATCAAAAACCCTGACCCAGCTCAAAAGACCCGATTTATGGACGATTTATGAGCAAAATAAGCCAAAAAAGACTTGAAAAATCACCTGTTTTACCCCTATAACACTTTACAAATTGCGGTCTGCCGGTGAGGGTTTGTGCCTTCACGCGATTTCGAGATCGTTATAACCACGAAGCAAATCATAGATTTGTTCGTAAACAAAAGAATATGGAGCAAACCATGAATACACTGCAAAAATTTGAAGCCGAACAAGTGGCTCTTCTGACTGCCGGCAAAACACTTCCCGTTTTTGGCCCAGGCGACACCCTTAAAGTGAACATCAAAATCGTTGAAGGTGAGCGCGAGCGCGTTCAGGCTTATGAAGGTGTGTGCATCGCGCGCCAAGGTAACGGCATCAACGAAAAATTCACCGTGCGTAAAATTTCATATGGCGAAGGCGTTGAGCGTGTGTTCCCCCTTCTCTCTCCACGTATTGAAAGCATTCAAGTCGTGCGCCGTGGGGCTGTGCGTCGTGCGAAGCTTTACTATTTGCGTGGCCGTCGTGGTAAATCTGCCCGTATTACCGAGCGCACAGAAAACCGTTCTGAGAGCTAATTTCTTTTCAGTGCTGAATGATTTCAGCGGTAAGATCAAGCAAGCTGCCATCTGAGCGCAGACTGCTGAGGCTGACTTGCGTTTGCGCGGCAAAGGCTTGCTTTAACTTACCCGACAAATGTCCCAGCACGTGATATTGGTGGTGCAAAATTGCGCCCAGCTCCCCGCTCTCGCTGTGGAAGATAATCTGTTCGGCGCGAACGAAGTTTGCATCATCAAACACCAACGCCACATGGCCGCTGGGTGTGAGAAGAAAACTCGTATCTATCGCTGTGTCGTGAATCATTTAACCCTCCTTGCGCTTTTGTGCATTGCACCTAGTATCGCAAAAAGGGGTAAAGAGAGATTTTATTATAGATAAAATTTTAGATGAAAATTTTTTTAGCGAACCAGTTGGTAAGAAATACCCTCTGGACCACCTATCTTGCACTCACTGCCTGTGATCGAGAATCTCATACCCTTTTGGCTACGAAATTCTGTCTTACCTGTATATTGATTGCTCTCGCGAAATAAAGCTGAGGTATCGCCTTTTCCTGCTTCCATCTGGGCCACAGTATCCAGACCAACCACCAATGTTTCCCCGGTTTTAACATCATAAATTGCAGGATAGCCTTGACGCTCCTTGTTAAAGATCTCGCCCGCTTTGATAATTTCTGGGTAATGTTTAATGCCGGATGGGAAGCCCCCTTGATCATCGGGCACGATGCAAACCGCCTCTTCGGGCGAAACATCCGGACCACAAGCCGCGGTCATAAGTGCCAAGGCGGATGTAAAAGCAAGCTTCATTTTATGAGACATTGTAACCCTCTTTTATGTATGTTTTATACAATTAACATAATGTTTAAACAGATAAAA
>JAIXWE010000079.1 GCA_027482195.1 Alphaproteobacteria bacterium
GAAGGCTCTCATCTGTTTTTTCAAAAAAGGCAGATAGCGCATCACGTGATTTGGCGCGTTCGCAGGGTCTACCACAAGTTGAGCCCATTACAGAAGGTGGGGTGAATATGCATCGCGATGTGCATACGGGCGTGACAGTGGAAACCGAAGATCCGTTGCTGGCTGCGGCCATTTTGGCGGCGTTTCAAACAGGATCAGATGTTATCGTCAATGAAGGACCCAAAGGATTAAGTGTTGATTTTATTCAACCGCAAACCCCTGCGCCTCCCACTCCAAAATCCCCCCAGTGAGATTGTAAACATCGCGGTCAGGGTCCAGCGCGTCACTGATATCACAAGCCTTAAGGCTTCGCCCGCCGGAGCGGCATTGCATGACCAATTTTTTGCCCGAAGGGACAACCACCTCGTCAAGACGCTGGGCGATCTCGCCCAAAGGGATGTGACGTGCGCCCGCAATATGGCCGGCCGCATATTCATCCGCCTCGCGCACGTCAATGACGACCGCCTCTGCGGCCTCTAACCATTCTTTTAAGGTTGCAACATCAACGCTGTGAACAGGCATGGCGGTTTCCTTTCATTTTTCCTCTGGCAAAAATTCATAGGATCAGATAGGTAATATAGACTTTTTTTGGAATAGGGGTATAGCTCAGTTGGTAGAGCGACGGTCTCCAAAACCGTAGGTCGTGGGTTCAAGTCCCTCTGCCCCTGCCAGTAAAAGACAAATTTTTTATCTAGCCTTGAACCCACTAATTTTTTAAGATGCCTGCGCGTCTGGGGCGCAGGCGGGGTTCAAGTCCCTCTGCCCCTGCCACTTAACAGGAACGAGATTTGTAATGGTCCTTGATGTTGTTGGTCTAATCAAATCCGTTGGTTATCTCGGTGTCTTTTCAATTATTTTCACGGAAACAGGTATTTTATTTGGCGTGTTGTTGCCCGGTGACACGTTGTTATTTGCCGTGGGCGTTTTGGCGGGCCAAGGGTTGTTCAACATCTGGTATATGGTCTTGGGGTGTTTTGTTGCGGCCTTTGTCGGGAATTTGGTGGGGTATGAATTGGGTAAACGGTACGGTTTGCCGTTCGTCAAAAAATATGCATCCAAATTTATTACCGAAGACCATTTGGAAAAAACCGGACATTTTTTTGAAAAATACGGGAATTTTGGCATTGTGATTGCGCGTTTTGTTCCCGTTGCACGCACGGTGGCTCCGTTTTTGGCGGGGGTGATCCGCATGGATTACCGCGATTACGTGATTTATTCGTTGATTGGTGCGGTTGTGTGGGCGGTGGGCTTGCCGGTTGCGGGGTTTTATTTGGGGCATTTAATTCCGCCTGAAGCGATTGATATTTTGCTTTTACCCGTACTCGCGATCATTATTTTAATTGTTGCTTGGCCCTATATCACCAAGTTTTTGGTCAAAAAATAATCTCTTGCGCGCATTTTCGCTTTTGCGTATAACCGCATTATTCCCCTAAAATTACACTGTTTCAAAAGCCCACGGGGCTTACGAACGGCAGGGGCAAAAACAACAGGAATTAAAATGGCGCGCCCAATTGAATTTTTAAAACAAGTCAAAACAGAAGTAAAAAAAGTCACGTGGCCAACACGCAAAGAGACCACACAAAGCACGATTGCTGTGTTCATCATGGTTGTGATTGCCGCCGTTTTCTTGTTCTTAGCGGATCAAGTTTTGGCTTTCATCGTTCGTTTCATTTTAGGATTAGGAGCATAAATCATGGCTGCAAAACGTTGGTACGTCCTTCATGTATATTCTGGCTTTGAAGGCAAAGTGGCCGAAGCCATTCGCGAAAAAGCGCGCAAAAAAGGATTAGAGGACAAAGTCGAAGAGATTTTGATCCCCACCGAAGAAGTGTTGGAAATCAAACGCGGCCAGCGCGTGAATGCGGAGCGCAAAGTATTCCCCGGTTACGTTTTGGCGAAAATGGAAATGTCGGATGACATGTGGCATTTGGTCAAAGAAACACCGAAAGTAACGGGGTTTTTGGGTGCGGGGAATAAACCCTCCCCAATTTCGGAGCGCGAAGCGGAAGCGTTGATCAAATCTTTGTCGGAAGGTGTGGGCAAACCCCGCACAACCGTGTCGTTCGATATCGGCGAAAAAGTCAAAGTCATGGAAGGCCCGTTCGCATCTTTCGAAGGATTGGTCGAAGATATCGACGAAGAAAAATCACGTCTCAAAGTATCGGTCTCGATCTTTGGTCGCGCCACACCAGTCGAACTCGAATTCGCCCAAGTGGAGAAGGTGTGATCAGAAAACCCCATTGCCGTTTGGTGGCGTTTAACGATACCGCCGCATTAACACCACCGCGTGGGCAATTGACCTTGCGTTCACAGGTTGGCCCATCTTTTTCAGATGAAACTTTGCGCGCCGTCATTACCGAATGGGAAGAGGCGATGGCCTTTGCTGACACGGTGATTACGCGTGTGGAAACAAATGTTTTATCACCAGCGCGCCTTGAAAAACTGGGCATAACGCTCCCTGAGCGCCAGTTTGAATAGTCTTCTTCAGGTAGATTTGTTATTTGGGTGCAAAAGTTAGCTCAGGGTATTGTTCGGGAGAAGCCGTGACCTCGTAATAAATAATGCGAGGCTCTTCGTTGGTAGATTTACCAAAAATTTCTCTCATTGTACTCAATAATCCGGTGTTCTTTTGGACAGGTGGAGTTTTTGCCTTTGAAATAATCTCTTCAACTTGCATACCTTCAATTATTCTTCCCACTAAGTAGGGGCTCACGCCGAGCTCTGTTTTTAATTTCTCTTGAGTTAGCTTGAAATCAGCTGCTTTTTTCTTTTGCTCCAGCACCCAATTTTTTGCTTCGTTATAAGGAACCCAAAATGCATCCGCATCCTCAAACTTCGACTTTACTAAATCATGAAAAAGCTGATCTTTTTTTGAATATGGAGTACCAACCGAAAAAGTATCAGGATTTTCTGATTTCAAACGGTAAGCTGTCATCCAGAAATCAATATTTGTTGCTCCATAAGGGGCTGCTAAATCAAGCTTGAGAGGTTTATCTTTTCGGGCTGAGAGAATAGATTCCGCATCTTCGGGGGATTTAACAGTTATAAATAATTTTCCGGGATAATGAGATAACGCTTTTATGAATGGGTGGTGTTTTTGCTCTGAAGTCAGCGAATTGTTTAATGTGATTGATACAGTGGCTGGGGCCATTTGACTTTGCAAGAGAGAGTCCATCGCGGCTATTTCCAGTTCGCCTCCAATAGGTAGGCTGAGATAATCCAGTTTTATACTTTTGTTAACGAGTTGTTGTATAAGGAGTTCAGCAGCTTTCGGTTCAGCGAGCTCTAGATCAAGGCCACGGAGCTGCTCTAATTTAGGAATTAGAAGTTTAACTCTATCAACAGATAATTTTGTACTGCTATCACCTTTAAAATGGAGACTTCTAACAGTGGGTGGCAAATTACGAAGTACGGTTTCTATGTTGAAGACTTCGTTATGACTCCCTTTGATGCTTATATGTACAATTGGTTGATGTGGGTTTGTTAAGGCGTCCATCATACACGAAGCATGCGCTTGAGTTGTAAATCTTCCCCCTAACCATAAGCCTTGGTGTTTTTCTCCCACGACGTAGCCACCGGCCTTGAGATAATGGTAAGCGGAATCGATATCATTCGGGATATTTGGCGGGTGTTGATTACTCATAATGCGCCTTTTTATTTTCAGAATATCTTAAATATAATACAGAAAAATCAATAATTATGCAATATAAGAAATGAATAAGTTTCGCATTCTATAGATAAACTTTTAGGACGTTTTGAGTGAAAGGCTGGATCAGTATGCAAATTTAGCATCAAGATAGCCATAGCATCAGAATCCCCTTGCATTTTGCGCCCTGATCCGCCTATAACCACCCATCCGTGGAAGGTTGTTTGTCGAATTTTTGCCAGACAAAACCGCACCACGACCCTTCAACCCTAACGAAAGAAGGTTAATCATGGCCAAGAAAATCAAAGGCTATATTAAGCTTCAGGCTCCGGCACAAGATGCCAAGCCTGGTCCCCCCGTCGGCCCCATGCTGGGTGCTCAAGGGGTTAACATCATGGAATTCTGTAAGGGATTCAATGCACAAACCCAATCGATTGAAAAAGGTACGCCCATTCCGGTTGTGATCACCGTGTATGAAGATCGTTCTTTTACCTTCGTCTTAAAAACTCCGCCTGTGTCGTACTTCATTATGAAAGCGGCAAAGCTTCCGAAAGGATCGCAAACAGCAGGTAAAGGTGGCCCAGTTGGTAAAATTACCAAAAAGCAAGCCGAAGAAATCGCCAATCAAAAAATGCAAGACCTCAATGCGAATGATCTTGCCGGTGCCGTGAAAATGGTTATCGGTTCGGCGCGTTCCATGGGCGTTGAAGTGGAGGGTTAAGATGGCTGAGACAAAACGTATGAAAAAAGCCAACGGAGCCGTTGATCGTAACAAATTATATTCTCTCGAAGAGGCGGTCAAAATTTTGAAATCGGTCAAGGCCACAAAGTTTGATGAAACCATTGAGGTGTCATTCAATCTTGGTATTGATCCGCGTCAAAATGATCAACAAGTGCGCGGCATGGTGGAATTGCCAAATGGTACCGGTGCAAAATTGCGCGTTGCTGTTTTCGCAAAAGACTCAAAAGCGGACGAGGCGCGCGCCTCCGGAGCCGATGTGGTCGGTGCCGATGATTTGGCGGATGAAGTGCTGAAAGGCAACATCAATTTCGATCGTTGTATCGCAACGCCCGACATGATGCCTTTGATGGCCAAGCTTGGAAAAGTATTGGGCCCACGTGGTTTGATGCCAAACCCGAAATTGGGAACCGTCACGGTCGATGTCAAACGTGCCGTTGAAGCCGCCAAAGGTGGTGCTGTTGAGTTTCGCGCTGAAAAAGCCGGGATCGTTCAAGCGGGCGTTGGTAAAATCTCCTTTGACGATAAAAAGTTGGTGGAGAATATCAAAGCCTTGGCTGCCGCGATCACACGTGCAAAGCCAGCCGCATCAAAAGGTACGTACATGAAAAAAATGTCCGTATCTTCGACCATGGGCCCCGGGATTAAAATTGATCTCAGCTCATTAGCGGCATAGCAAACAAACCTTCGGTTTGCTTTGTGCGGCATAACAAATAAGCTTATGAATTTAAAACCCCGCTTTGGCGGGGTTTTTTTATTGTGAAAGTGCGCGTTCGATTCCCCTTATCATCTCATCAAAGATCACATCACTGTCACGCAAGGCGGTGATCACGCGGACAAGTGGGCGAGATGTGTCGTCTGACGGAACACATTGCCCGGCACGGTGTGCGTCATCACACACAACCCGTATGCGCATTTCATTCACTTCAAATAAATCGGGGCGGGCCAGGTAAACACCCGTCATCGTGTCATGATGAAACGCCCCTTCGCACGCGAATTTCGGTTGATCCAAATGTGCGGCCGCGGTGAGAAGTTTAACAATCTCGGCATTGATCGGTGCGGGTAAGGCGGCCAATGCCCGCGCTTGGCGCGCTTTTGTTACATCCATGTGATGGGTGGCATCAAGGGGAAGAAGCGTGATGTTGAACCCTTTAAACCCCACCACAAAATCGGCCGCTTCGGGGTCCATGTAAAAATTAAACTCAGCAAATTCGGTGATGTTACCACACCGTTCATATGTCGTTGCCAATGGATTTAATGCGCCGCCCATAATGACCACGTGATCAATCTTGTGCGCAAGATCGGGTGCGCGGTGTAACAAGGTGGCCAGATTGGTCAACGGCCCCGTCACGATAAAGGTGATTTTTTCATTCGAAGCATGCAATGTCTCCATCATCCATGACACGGCATCTTGATCTTGTGCATCAAATAAGGGCGCGGGAAGATGATCCGCGCCCCCCAAACCATCATCCCCGAAGGCATCATCCCCAATCGGGCGCGGGCGCGATAGTGGTGTGGCGCATCCTTCAAAAACCGGAATGTGGTGGGCATTCACCAAACTCAATGTCCGCAACGCATTGCGGGTGCAGGTGGATACGGGCACATTTCCCTGAACCGTCGTCACGCCCAAAAGGCGGAAAATATCGGGGTGACCCAAAAGATAAAGCGTGGTGGTCACGTCATCGGTGCCGTGATCGCCATCATGAATAATGGGAAGGGAAGTGCGCATCATAGATTTGTAAGCAATCATATTTTCTATGTCAAATATAAAGGCGGTTATATTCTTCTTGACAACAAAGGCCGCGCCCCCCTATAAAGCCTCAACTTGTCCAAGACCATTGGTATTTGCCTCGTGCAGATTTAATGATTTCGCCAATGCAGACGAGATTTGAAATGCCCCATACTTTTGGGGTGTAACGAATTTCTTTTGTATGTTTTTGGATAAGCGGCCCTCATCGGTCGCTTTTTTATTTTGGATTGACTTTAAGGAGAACCAGCGATGAACAGAGCTGAAAAACAAACCGAGATTTTAGAATTGCAAAAAACATTTGCGTCAAACGATATCGTCATCATCAGCCACAACAAAGGCATGACGGTGGAGCAAGTGACCAATTTGCGCCGCACCGTGCGTGCAACTGGCGGGCGTTACAAAGTCACCAAAAACACATTGGCGAAACGGGCCATTCAAGGCACAGAATTTGAATCATTAAGCCCGTTGCTCACAGGTCCAACAGGTCTGACCACCTCAAAAGACCCTGTCGCCGCCGCAAAAGCAATTTATGATTTTGCGAAAACATCAAATGAAAAGCTTGTTATTTTGGGCGGGTTTTTCTCAAACACGACATTGGATGCAAAAGCGGTTGAAACCTTGGCGAAATTGCCAAGCCTCAACGAGTTGCGTGCAAAAATTCTGGGTCTTTTGCAAGCACCTGCGACAAAAGTCGCCGGCGTTGTTCAAGCCCCAGCCGGGCAATTGGCGCGGGTTATCAGCGCCTATGCCAACAAGTAATTTTAACTTTAACCACGTCACAGCATAAAAGGAGATCAACATGGCTGCTAACTTGGAAAAAATCGTCGATGATTTATCGGCACTGACTGTTTTGGAAGCTGCTGAGCTTGCAAAAATGTTAGAAGACAAATGGGGCGTATCGGCTGCGGCACCTGTGGCTGTTGCTGCTGTTGCTGGCGCGGCGGCTGCTCCGGTGGAAGAAAAAGACAGCTTTGACGTTGTCTTGGAATCAGCCGGCGACAACAAAATCAATGTGATTAAAGTTGTTCGCGAATTAACCAGCTTAGGTTTAGCGGAAGCAAAAGCCTTGGTTGAAGGCGCACCAAAAGCGGTGAAGGAAGCGGTTGCAAAGGCCGATGCCGAAACCATGAAGAAAAAGCTTGAAGAAGCTGGCGCAAAAGTCAAACTCGCTTAATTTTTGTCTGCGAACAAATCTTTGATTTGCTTCAAAACCATTCAAAAACCCCGCCATCATGGCGGGGTTTTTTTTATGCATCATGTTCAAAATTTTAAGCCGCGCGCTTGCGCAACAATCTCACCACACCCCCAATCAAGATAAAGTTCATCACCAACGCGCCGGCCACAACAATGTAAAGAAGGCCAATGGTGCGTTGTTGTTCTTGAATGGCTTTGACAATGGGCGACAACATGTCGGACGAACGATAAATGTAAGATTTACGCGCGTCATTTTGTTGGGTGATCATGTTGGTCTCGCGATCCCCCAACGCTTTTTCCAATTCCTGAGCGATAAAGCCGTAATCAAGACGCCCATTGCCATTGTTCAAACGGTACGACACGGGGCGCAAGCTCATGATGAAATCCAAGCCCAAATCCGTGTCTTTGATATCATGCTTGTCGCGACGATCGGACGGGAAGGTGAAATCAACCTGCCCGGTGATTTGGCTGACATTAGTGTCTCCAATGCGGACCGTATTGGACGCAGTTACCTCGGCTCCACTCCCAATCGCGGTTGCGTTGTTTATGTTATTTGCGCTGAGTGCCGCTTGATGCCCGATTGCGGTATTTCCACTACCATTGGTGATGCTTGAAAGGGCGCTGTTCCCGATCGCTACATTGGACGAGCTTGCGGTGTGTAAAAGTAAAGCAGCGAAGCCAATGGCGACGTTGCTGTCACCACCCACATTACTACGTAACGATTCCTGACCAATCGCAGTATTCCCCCCCCCGGTTGTATTTGATGTAAGTGAGCCAACACCAACAGCAACATTGCGAATCCCCGTTGTGTTGGCGCGCAAAGCAGCACCTGTGGACAACGTGCCCGTCCCACCGCCAATCGCAACGTTGCGATCGCCAGTGCTGTTATTGCTTAAGGTGTCCGTACCAACGGCCGTATTGGGTGTGCCTGTATTATTAAATGCTAGAGCAGCAAAACCCACCGCTGTGTTTCCAGTAGCAGTATTGAGTTGTAAGCTACCAGTCCCTACACTGGTGTTATTGTTCCCTGTCGTGTTATTTAGAAGGGCATTGAGGCCAACAGCAACATTTTGTATGCCAGTTGTATTCGCCTGAAGCGCAGACTTTCCAACGGCGGTGCTGTTAGCTCCGTTCGTGTTTGCTTGTAACGCGGCAACACCAATGGCGACGTTACTCGACCCCGTGGTGTTGGCGCGCAACGCGGCCGATGTTGCCCCGGCAGTTGTTGTACCACCCCCAATCGCGACATTGTTCGATCCGGTGGTATTGTTTGTCAAAACAGCTGCTCCAACGGCGGTGTTTGGTGTTCCGGTTGTATTTGTGCTGAGAGCCCGCTCTCCGACAGCCGTATTATTCGACGCGCTCGAGGTATCTTGGAGTGCGCGACTCCCAACGGCTGTATTGCTGTTTCCGGTATTCGCGCGCAACGCGCGGTTTCCTACCGCAGTATTTGAGCTACTTGTCGTTGCATTGATCAATGCATCATCGCCAACGGCAACATTTTCCAAACCAGATGTATTCGAACGAAACGTTCCGGTGCCAATTGCCACATTTCTGTCGCCGGTTGTGTTGGCTTGCATTGCAGCGACACCGATAGCAACATTGCTTGATCCAATGGTGTTCGCGCGCAACGCGGCGGATGTGGCCCCAGCGGTTGTTGTCCCGCCACCGATGGCGACATTATCATTTCCCGTTGTATTGTTGTTTAGGACATTCGCACCTATTGCGGTCAATCTCGCTCCAGTTGTATTTCCTACAAGGGCACTCGCGCCAAAGGCAGTATTAGGTGTACCTGAGGTGTTAGCCGCAAGGGCAGAACGACCCACAGCCGTATTATCAGACGCAGTGTTAGCTTGTAGAGCACTTGTTCCAACAGCTGTAACGTTATTTGCGGTGGTGCCATCTCTCGCTGCGGCTGTGCCAACTGCAACGTTGCTACCCCCCGTACTGAGTGCAAGAGCACCAGTCCCAACAGCTGTGTTTGATGGTCCGGTTGTATTCGAACTCAGCGCACCGGTGCCGACTGCAGTATTATTGGACCCCGTTGTATTTTCAAGCAAGGCTGCCCCAGAAGTCCCTGCGGTAGTTACGCCGCCACCAATTGCAACATTTCGGGTACCCGTTGTGTTATTCCTTAACGCATTCGTCCCAAGCGCGGTGTTTGGCGTTCCGGTTGTGTTTGTGTTCAGAGCGCGCGTGCCAATAGCGGTATTACCATCAACCGTATTTGACGAAAGCGTTAAATTACCGATCGCAACATTATCGTTGCCTATACTATTCCCCGATAGGGAGGTCTCGCCAATCGCAACATTAGATGCACCCGTCGTATTCGAAACTAATGCAGAGGTTCCGATTGCTATGTTAGAGTTAGCTGTTGTGTTACTTTGAAGTGTCTGTCGCCCCACGGCGATATTATTTGATCCGGTTGTATTTGCTTGTAAGGTTCCGGCACCGATAGCCACGTTGTTTCCACCGGTGGTGTTTGCACGCAACGCGGCCGAGCCAGGGCCGGCGGTGTTTGTCCCGCCACCCAGGGCAATATTGTTTGTCCCGGATGTGACGTTACGCATGGCATTGA
>JAIXWE010000005.1 GCA_027482195.1 Alphaproteobacteria bacterium
GAATTAATACGTTTTTATCCGCGCTTTCAACGCCATAATCTTTGCTTATTTGTTCAAGCAAATACGCCAATTCCTGAGCACCGTAAACAGAACTAAAACTTTGCTTTGGTCCAGCCATTTTAAAACCTTCCTTCCGAACCGGGCATCATCTGCATGAATAACAATAACCGCTTGTTTGCTTCCTCTGCTTTTTGTTGCTCAGTCAATGGTCTGTAAATGTACTCATAAGACAGACCAAGAATCTCATTCAATGTATACGCTTTAGAATTGCCGCCACGAATGTAATTAAAAACACCAGTGGTAAGCAATCCCAATGTATTCAAAATTACTTTGTTGCCTATAAACCCATCATTAATCGCAATCATTACAACATTAAAATCATCCTCGCTCATTGCATCTGGATTTGCACCATGCGCTAACAAATATGCTCTAGTCTGCAAACGCAATGAGCCAATTAGTTTTTTTTCGTTTCCTCATAACTAGGCGAAATTACTTCCGCAATTTTTTTCATTAATTCTAATTGCACAGGAAACGGAAACTCGCTGTTAATTTCTTCGTAAGTTAATTCATCCATGTTTGCGCCTTCCATTTCAGGCACAAGCAATTTCACCATTTCCAAAACTCTTTGCTCAGTCTGAGCAGTAATTTTTGCCAAGTTTTTTACTGATCGACCATCAACAATTACATCATCATCCAAATAAACAATTGAATCGCTTTGCAATGTTTCTTTTTTTTCCAGCAGCGGTTTAATTAATTCTTCTGTTTTCTTTGTAATATCAACTTCAGAAACGCGCTTATTTATAATTTCCATTTCTGATGCTAGTGGAACGCGAACCTTAAAGTTTTGACCGCCCAAAACAAATGATCGAGTTCTTAAAATTTGTTGATTAACTTTTAGAATTTCTGACAGTTTCATATCTTATCCTTTCTTAATAATGCCGTTATATATTTCGTTGTTCAAATCGTTGACGTATTGAACAATCTCTTGTGGTGACATTTTATCAGCATGATTCGCTGCAATGGCATGAACCAGTGAAATGCCTGTCAGTTTTTGTTGCGGAAAGCCAAACCAGCTTTTAGGTGCAATCAATGATTGCTCAAGCAAATACCCAAGCAAATCGTTGTTGTTGTTGATTTGTGTTGTCATATATTCTCATGTAAAAAAGCCCCCGAAGGGGCGATTGTTTTAGTTGTTAGACCAGCCGTACTGACCACCGCGAGGATGAACAGTAAATACGCATTTGGCTTCTGCGCCGGGTTGTGGATCAATTTGAAATTGAGATACTCGACCATTAAATGCATAAGCAATTGTGTTTGATCCATCTACCGCAGCCACCACAAATGTGCGATCTACAATACCGCTGTATGCGTCTGAACGAATCTGAAGTAGCGCAGCGTCAGATGGATTCCATGCGGCAGTAATTGATAGCGAAGTCGGAGCAGATTGCACAGGAATCTTGTCCGATTGACGCGCACCGGCAACCGAAAAGTTTGCCACTGCATCATCCTGCCCAAAAGCAGGAATTGCCTCGACAGGAACTGCAACACCGTTTGCGCCAGTGCCGTTTGCAGTAGTGCCGACAATTGCCGCCACTTGTGCAGTCCATACCGAAAGGTTAGCCGTTGTCAGTGGTGTTGGTGTTGCAGCCGACTGCATCCATAGTGATGCGCTAAAGCCGGGCAATACTTTGCTTGGAATAGCCATGATTTTTTTCCCTATTAAACGTTATTTGACCAGCCGTACTGACCGCCGCGAGGATGAATCGTAAACATACATTTTGCTTCAGCACCGGGCGCAGGATCAATATTAAATTGACTGACGCGACCGTTAAATGCGTAATAAACAATGTTTGAACCATCAACAGCAGCAATCACAAATGTGCGATCAATGACACCGCTTTCGGAATCTGAGCGCATCAGCAGCAGGTTAGTATCTGCCGGGTTCCATGCAGCGGTAATCGACAAAGATGTGGGCGCAGATTGCACCGGAATTTTGTCCGACTGCCTTGCGCCAGCCACAGAAAAGTTTGCTACCGCATCATCTTGACCAAATGCCGGGATTGCTTCCACAGGCAACAGGTTGCCCGATACAGCAATCGGCGCAACGCTTGCCACAAGCGACAATTGCGCGACAGTCAATGGTGTTGGGGTTGCCGTTGGTTGGCAATATAGCGAAGCCGAAAAGCCCGGCAATACTTTATTTGGAAGTGCCATTTTTAATTCCTCAAAAAAAGTTAAAAGTTATTTTATGTCGGAATATCCATTGTGCAATCCAGATAAATGGAATGTAAACCAATATCGTTTTCGAAAGTGTTATATAAAAAATCGACATCGATCTTGCTTACATAAAATCCACTCACCCCGCCAAACTGCCCACTGTATCCATGCAATGCCTGTATTATCGTGTTTGCTATGCTGAATGCATCTTGCAATGAACCAGCATATATATTGGTCTGGAATATTGGTCTATCTATTCCTTTGACCGATTGCGTTGTGCCCGTATAAACTGGTTGATGCACATTCCGCAAATTCCATGTAATAAACTTCTGTTGCGAAGCAAAGTTTCTGTTAAATGATGCATACACAGGAACCGGCGAAGCAGTCGATGTCAATTGCGCTTGTATTGCTAGTGCGTAATTACTGACATTGTTTTGACCAGCCATTGTTTAAACCTGTGTTGATGGATCATTGTGGTAACACAAAAACGTCACTTTCATTCTATCGTTTGATTCCATTGCGCTATCAATTCGCCAATCATGCCCACGCCAAACGATAGAATACAAATTCTGATTGTCGTACATATCTCGCGTATATGGTGTGTAATTAAAAGTTAAATTAATTACGCCAGCATAAACTCTATATTTTTCCGTAATTCTTACATCATTTTTTACTTCTTTAACTTCTGCTTTGCTTTGAAATTTCAAAGTCTTTGTTGTTACCGTATCGCCATACGCCGAAGTTGTAAACCCCAAAGTATAGACTTGCGCTTCCTCATATCTTGCAATGCCCATTTAATTGCTCACATTACAAGTGGTTTGTACGGGCGCAACAATGTATCCACGCCAAGCGGTATGCGCTTCATATCCGTTGAAGTAACTTCACTGCGATTATTGTACAAATGCGTAAACCAAAGCAATGCAGCTTGTTTAACAACCGGGTATGTCGCAAACGGTGAAGCCGCAAGCGTATATGTAACGATCACAGGTGATGTCATTTGCGGATTAATGCTTGTAGGCAAATCAGAGCAAATGACCTTGCGCCCGGTTGGATCGTAATAATAAGCCGATGGCGATACCGTTGTCAGCACCGTTGGCGTTTCATCGTTGTAGTATTTGACCGAATCAATGGTCACGCCGCCCTGTGATGTTTCAGGCAAATCTAGCGACAATGGCGAACCGTACAAAGCCGAAACACCGTAATACGATTTGTATTGCACCGACACAATTGGCGCACCAAGATAATCCTCGATGGCCATGCGGATTGCTAGTTCAAGCGAAGTCAAATAGGTATCCTGACTTGTATCAGAATACAAATTCAACTGTTCCCGAATTTCGGATAACGTCAACCAGCCCGTTGAAACATTACGATTTGTCTGTTCAAACCAATCGTAATTAAACGGGTTGCGTGTTGGCGCAAGTTGAACAAATCCTAACCCTGTCTCTTGAACTGGCATGATTAAGTCGCAATCAAACGAACACCGGCAAATGGATCGCGCACAGTCGATACCATGCGCTTTTCAGCAAACATTGTTACAAAGCCGGGCGCAGTCTGTTCCATCGCCTGAACAGTCATTTCCTCAACATCGGCAATCGTCAGGAATTTAGCCCAATCAGCAAGGTAAATAGAAATGCTGCCGGTTGCAGTCCATGCATCCAAATACGGATTTGGGATCACAGGCCAACCAAATACATTGACCACCGCACCGCCATTGTTCGTGCCGGTTTCCATAAAGTACGGAACATTGCCAGCCGATACCGCTTTGGTCAAAACATCGATTGCCGATGGATGCATCATCCATGCGGTTGTTGGCGAGTTCCAATATTGACCGGGCAGCGCAAGACGCATTTCCGACAATGTAGATTTGCTCAGACCGGCAACCGTTGCGCCGACTGTGGCAATAGTATGCCGACCATTGGTAATCGCTGTGCCGCTTGATCCAAACGCCGATACAGCACCAGCAGCGCCGGGATAACTATTCAGACCGCGCAGACCATAAATGCCGCCTGTGCTGGTTGTAGTGCTTCCTGCCTGATCGTTATTTAAGCCCATTGACGCGCCTTCAAGTTGCGCGAATTCCATCATCAAATCTTCAATGAGTTCGTTATTCAGGCCATTAACGTCTGACAATACCGCTGTGCGGATTGGCATCTGTGCGGTAATCACTCGCGTTGGCAATTGCCAAATCGATGTGTTGATATTAGGTGATCCGCTGTTGGGCGTGAATACATAGCCCCACGGGTTTGTGCTGTTTGCCGCATTACCTGTCTTTGCGACAAATTGAACGTCCGACATATTTGCGGTTTTGATTTGACGCGCACCCAAACGATATGGGTTGGCATATCGAAATGCTGCAAATACATCATCAAAGAAAGTTTGACCACCAACACCAGAACCGCTGCCGGTAAGAGCAGAAGCCTCGCGCAAATCAATGGTGATTCTATCGCCAGTTTCTAGCGTCTGTTTGATACCGGTTAGGATTTTTTCGTTGGCTTTCATTTTTTCCATTCCCAAATTTAGCAAAAAACCCCGGCAGCACACGCCACCGGGGAAGCCGCATCATTAGGTTGACGTGCCAGTAGAACGATAACGAACACCAGCAAACGGGTTGACAACCGAAGTTGCCAAACGCTTTTCACCAAAGAACGTGATGAAGCCGGGGAGGGTTTGATCGTAACGGCGCATGACCATCGACAGACGATCAACAGTGGTATGGAAACGCGACCAATCTGCAAAGTACATTGGATACAGGCTATTAGTACCAGCCGATCCAGTGGTCAACTGCGAAGGCGTATCGCAATACTTGTTGACGATAACGTCAAAGCCCATCAGCGTACCGACAATGCCATCATCACGCGACAAACCGTCAATGTAGATCGGGCGCTTCTGATCATCAACCAGACCGCGAATCTGCTGAAGCAGTACAGGGTTAATCATAAACTTAGCATCGGGAGTCCAGTATTCCTGTGGCAGCGAATAGACAAAATTCACAACGTCTTTGTATGTGATATTACCCGCACCGACCGTATTGGCGTTGGTGGTGAGCTGGTCATAAGTAGCAAGCGAATGCAGACCAGTAGTGCTACCAGTACCGCTATTGCCAAAAGCGGCAGTAGTAACAGAACCGCCAGCGTAAGTTGCAGCAGAACCAGCGTACTGATCCAGACCGCGCAGACCGTTTGTGCCACCGTATGGGTTGGAAACAGATTGAGCAGCTTGGTCATTGTTCTGCACCATTGAGAGTGCTTCAGACTGAGAGAATTCCAGCAGCATATCCGAAACAACATTTGCTTCCAGACCGTCAATGTCATCCAGCGCAGCGGTACGGATTGGGAACTGGACGTTAATATCTTGCAGAACCAATTGCCAAATGGTTGTATCTTCAGTTGTGGTTGCACCGTTGTTCTGGATGGTGTAACCCCATGCAGCACCAGCGTTGCCGGTTTTTGCACGGAACTGATACGAAGAACCATCGGTTGCAACTTGACGCGAAATTTGACGCATTGGGTTTGCAAGACGCAGCGGAGCAAACACTGGATCATAGGCAGTGCGACCACCCTGATTGTTACCGCCGCCTGTCAATGCCGATGCTTCCTTCATGTATGCATCATATTCAGCAGCATCTTCAAACAGTTTCAGTTCCTTTTCCATGCGGGAATTGGATTTGTAGAACTGTGCAAGCGATTCACGAACACGGCGATTAACGTCAACCTGAATGCCTTTGTTTGCGCGAACAATCTCAGGTGCGCGAATCTGTGCAACCTTTGCTTCCAGTGCTGCGACCTTTTCGGCAAAAGAAACTTCAGCAGCAGCAACTGCCTCAGACACTTTTTCAGAAACGATTGCTTCGGTTTTTTCTTGCAGGTTCGATTCAATGGAATCGAGTTTTTCAATAATTTTGTCCATGATAGTCCTAAGTTATTTAAGTCGGGATTCCAGAGCCTTCAGCAACTCGCGCTGCTCAAGAGCGACCAGAAGTTCATCAGCCGCACCCGATGTTGCCTCTCGCGTATCGGAGTTCGGTTCGGCAGTTTCGGGTTTTGCATCTCGCTTGCCCATTGCCTTGCCAAATACGGATGCGGCCTTTGTCGCATCCTTTTTTGAAAAGCCCACTTCACGCAGTGCTTTTTCAAATACTTTCAAATCAGCAGAACCATCTTCGCGGAAATATTCCAGCTTGCTGATATTAGCCATTGGATTGTTTGGTTGCATCACGATTGACACTTCTGCCAATCCACCTTTTGTGATGCTGAAATAACCTTCCTCATCCATTGAATCAACTTGATTGCCTTCAGCATCAACCATGCACCATTCATCAGCGTATGCGCCGACAGAAACGCCGCCGACCATCATCGGAGATTCCTTCATGATGGTGTACAGATCACGCCCGGTTGTGGTGTTGGTATAAATCATGCCGCGACCGATCATGCCTTCATCGGTGAATTCAAATTCATCCCATTGACCGACAGGCATTGATTGATCGTTGTGTTGAAAATACATCGGCAATGGTCTGCCAGCAGTGGCAAACTCTTTTGCCCATGCTTGAAATGGGGCAGCCTGATAATTGAATCTGCGACCGTCTGCGCCTTCACGCGCACCCCAAGTGGTAAGCATTGCTTCAATCTTGCCGCACATTTCATCGGCAGATTCATCGGCAGAGCGACCCAATGCAACTTGCGATTCGAAAAAAAACGTCACGTTTTTAGTCATGAAAATTCACCTTTTTCTGTTGCATTCCATTGGTTTGCAATGGTTTAATTTTGCGCCTACTAGCAGCCTGTTTTATTTTATCTGCGACCTGCTGTTGCTGTTGTCGCTTGCGATTTAGGCTAGGCTTTTCCATTTTGCCCCGTCTTGCCAACTGAGCTTGTGTTGCCGCCGCCGCCTGTATCTTGTGGTGAAGAACCTGCAATCGGTTCTTGTTTGCCGCCTTTATTAACTAGCGTTTTGGCAATCGTATCATCAATCTCGCACAAACCCAAATATTTTCTTGCTTCATTCGGAGTCAAAATTCCAGCATTAACACCAGCGACAGAATAATTCATCTGGTCAAGTGGCGCACCCTTCAGGAAATTATCTGTCTGAAATTGTATGTATAAGTTTGGGTAACCTTGCAGCAAACTCACTTTTAGCTTTTGCTCTACATTGGTCAACAGCGGAGCCATTGTGCTTTTGTAGAATTCATCCAGCATTGTTTGCGTGTTATTGAATTTTGATTCGCCCACACTAATCATTTGTGGTGGTACGCCAAACACACCGCAGATTCGTTTCATGGTCTGTTCTTTCAGCGCAGCAAGATCAGCATCTTGAATCGAAAGCATATCGACCGGCATATACTTCATGCCATTGTCCAGCAGCATACCTTGACCGGGTTTGGATGGATCAGTCGGGCGCGATCCTGTCAGTTGCGACCATCCTTCCTTTAGTCGGGCAGCAATCTCTTTATATTTAGAATCAGGAATCACCTGATCGGTAACAAACAAGCCCGATGGTTTCGCGCCATTCTGCATGACATAGTTTGCGTAAAGATCAATATCCTGATCCAGACCAACCAATTCTGTCAGCAATATGCCTTTGTTCCAACCGCCCGAACCTTGCCAACCCATTTCCATCATGTGCATAACCTGCCAATAATCTAATGGCGCATCTTTGGAAAATCCATAACTTGGCGTTGCAAGTCGATACATTGGGTATCGAGTTTCGGTTAGCTGTGTGGTAATTAGCGTTGCGTCCAGGATATACATTTCCAATGGCGTTTGATCTGATTTGTTTTGATCTTTGCGCCAAAACACTGTGTAGCATTCGCCAGCCATATCTAGCCACATCGAAAACTGATACCAGAATTCGTATTGCGATTGGAAGTTATTAGGATTGGCAAGCAAGTTATAAACTTGTCTCGCCTTAATTTTGTCACGCGCTCCGATAGATGGATCATGACAAGCATCAACCAATTGATCGTTGGCGTTGTAGGCCATTACTTTTACAGGCAGTTGCGACAATGCTCTAGCCTTGACTGCAAGGCATGACATAACGGTTGAATTGCGCGACAACGTAGACATATCCACTGTTCGCCCTGCTTGCGTAGCAGAACTAGTCGTGACATACAGCATTTGCTGGAATGCGGATTGCGATCCGATATTCCGCAGCAAATTGTTGCCCAAAGTTGTCTGGCCGAAAAGTGTATTGCTTTCGGATTTTGCGACAGACTTGCGTTTAAATATGTCTAGCATTCCCATAATTTTTTCCTCAAAAACTTATGTTTATGCGTGAATAATATATTAAAAAACTCTAAAGCCAAAATTATCATTTGATACTGGATGATCTAATGAGCAATGAATCGCTATAACTAAAGCAATCACTCCATCCACTTTTGCAGATTTGTCTGCCTCATTCTTGCGTAATTTTATATTTCCTTGAACGTCCTCATAGACTTCAATATTTGAAATTTGCCATCCTAAAAATGGGTTGCCATCATGTTTAATATTTTTTGAAAGAATTAATTTTTCTAAATGTTTAGATGGATTGCTTAATACTGCCATTCCTTGGCCAACTTTTGTAAGCGGCAATCCTTGGTCATTTAATCTTGCCACCAAACTTGCGGCATTATAACTATCGTATCCTAATGTTTTAACATCATATTTTTTTGCTTGGCTTATTATGTAATCGGATATTTCCCGATCATCCATGACGTTGCCTTGCGTCAAATGCAATATGTTTGAATCGCAAGCATTGCGGAATATATCCTGATAATGTTGCGGCACATGGTTTAATCCTTCTTCGGGCAGAAAGAATTTCCATTCCGCAAAATAGTCATCTTCAGCATACCGCTTCAGCGTACATACAGCATTTAAATCGCGAGTTGCCGCTAAGTCAAAACCAATAAAGACCGCTTCCGGTTCGCGCTCATCTTTGGGCACAGAGCATTCATCCCAGTGTGACCGATCAATCCATGCGGAATTTGCACTTACAAAAACATTGAGCGTCTTGCAAAGAAACTCATTTAGCGTTGCAGGTTTATGTTTTGCTTCCTCTGCCCGTTGCTGAATTGCTTCCTCAAAAACCGTGATGCCATGCATCGGGTTTGCCTTTGCCCATACCGCTGCATCTTTCCAATCGTCTTGCGTATCCAGCCCATATAGCAGCCCAAACCATCGGGGATTATCTGTCGCTTCGCCCGATAGCATGGTTTGCATCATGAGCAAATCTTCATGAAACTTCGTATCCTTCGTAAAACTTGCCGTAGTGATATATATCCTAAGCGGATTTTTACGCGCCACCATACCGGAATGTAGAACCTCAATTGAATTCCTATCAATGATTTGCGCCGCCTCATCAATGATGGCGCATGATGGATTCATGCCATCGCCTGTTTTCTTTGTATCCCGCGACAATGCTTTAAACATCGATTGCGAATCGCCAATCTTTGTAATGTGATTCTTTTGTACGTTGTACAAGTTTTGCACTTCAGTCGGCATAGATTCAATCAGACCTTTTGCCGATGTGAATACAATGCTTGCCTGATCCCGGCTAGTTGCCAGCGTATAGACTTCAGAACCTTTTTCGCCGAACAATAATTCGTATAAACCAATCACAGCAATCAGCGTTGACTTGCCAGCCTTACGGGGAATGAACACGATCACATCATTGACCATGCGTTTGCCTTTGTCTTTTTTAGACCAAAAGCCATAGATGCCGCAGATCAAAAGTATCTGGAATGGTTCAAGGATTACAGGTTGCCCGGCATATACGCCCTTTGCATGGCGCATGATTGAAGCAAATTTGAGGAAATGCTCTACCGCTTCAGGATGGAATTCCCATTCCCATTCGCGGTTTTCGAGTTGATTGAGGAATCTTTGACAGGCAAGCAAAACATTGCGGCAAACAAGTATCTCGCCCTTCACTACTTGATTGGCATAAATAACCCCATCCTGCCATTTCATTGCGGTTGCCAACCCTTCAGGAAGTCGGCCAATGGTGAAGCATCTTCCAGCTTGTTTGCAGCAAGCCGTGACTTAGGCGTAAGGCCAAGTTCGTTCATTAACTTGACGCAATTATCCATCGCTTTGTTTGCAATGGTGATGTACGGGTTTGGCGCAAGTGTTTTGCCACCGTTCATTTCGATCACCAGCGGCATAGTGTCTTGCTGTTTACGCGCATCAACATAAACTTGCATCTGGTCTGCCAACATTGTCAATGTGTGCCGATCCTGCTTTGAGCCAATGCCGTAAACGTCAAACAAATAATCGGCAGTTTCTTTGACAAACTTTTCCCGGTTAAAACCATCAGGATTGTCTGCCCATTCAGCAAACGGGATTCTCGCTTTTATTTTTTCGGGCAGCATCATGCCGGGATTCTTCCCGACACTGCCATGCACTGAATGCACTTCAGGCGGTAACTTGTGTGATAAACCCATATTATTTTCCTTGTTACGGCTTTCCTTTTTGACCACCCCATAGTTTCAGGCTATATGTGGAAGATTGCACCCGCGCTTGCTGTATAACTTATCCACATTTTTTAAGTTATTCCTGCCAAAACCGCAGTTATCCACAGGTTATCCACAGACTTTATCCACAATCTATCCACAGAATATTTTCTTTGTTGCATCATGCTCAATTGATAATGCTTTGTAATAGTTTCACGCTATAACTTATCAATACATCATGCCCGATAGCCTTACATAATCGTCATCACTGTATTGGGTTATGCCATGCGCTGTGTAATGGTTGTATATCCCCTTGCGCTCATCCTGCCCCTTCAAGGTATGGCAACCAGTGCATAGCGATTGAAACAGGTTCACCTTAAACTTTGCTGTATCTCGCCTATGTGGGAATACATGGTCAACGGTTGACGCTGCGGTTATCTTCCCCTCATGCTGGCATCGAGCGCATAGCGGTTGCTTGCTTAGTTGCCGGGCGCGCATCTTATCCCAAGCCTGTTGGTTATACAGTTTGCTGTTTGCCTTACCAACTTCTGTCATCCCACCGCCATGCTCAGAGCAATATGCTGATCGTTGCGTCTTGGGATTGCGGCAGCGGTATTCCTTACATTCGGTATTCAGTGGTGCTGTTGGCATTACCGGGCAACCCCACGCCATTGCAATGATTGATAACACGATTTGCATTTTGCATCAGGATATACATCAGCGTACCAATATCGCCCATCCCAATAGCAATACTCAATTACGTCTGTGCGATAGATGGGATACAGTCGTTGATATATCCCCTCACGCGCAGGTAATTGCCATCCGTTAAACCATTGCGTTACCTGCATGATTACCCTCGCATAAGTAGCCGGTCTTTCCCGGCAGTCATCGGCAATCTGCAACCATCCAGTGCACCATCGTGTTGCTCTCGCCTTGCCAACCTATTCCTCTGCTTCCTGTGCCGGTGGTGCAACAGGTTCAATGATCGGCGTTTGCATCAATGCCGACAAATGCTGAAGTGCAACATATTCAGCCGTGTCTGGCTTTGCCTTTGCAAGCCGGGTATTAATTTCTTTGGCATCCAGTGTTTCGAGATAACCGGCAGCAGCTTGTGCCAATGATTGGTAAGTGCTGGTCAAATGCTCAATTGCTGCATCAAGTTGTTTGCTCATGATAATTCCTTATTTAAAACGTCTGAGTTTGTACATAGTTGTGTCGATCAGATCAGCAATCGCATCAACCAAATTTTGTATTTCTGCATCTTCGCCAAACAATGCGCGACCTTCTGTTAGCTCTTGATTCAAATATTCTATATATGCAAGCGGAGCCATATCTTCGTATGATTCCATTTCATTTGGAAACTTTGCAAGGATCACATTGTTCTTGCCCTGATAGGCTTCGACTACGGCGTCAACCAGTTCGGGAATCTCGCTATAAAACTCGCCCAATGCAACGTGCGCCGCATAGGATTCTGTCTGCCAATGCATGATGTGCGCGACCGTTGCCGAATGCAGCAAGTCCATGACCAATTCCACCAGCGTTTCATCGCCGTTGTCTTCGCCCTTGACCGCCATGCCGTTTTTAATTGAAAAGGTAACCATGTTTTGCCTTATGTGTTTTTGATCAATATGCCTTCAATGATAATCCCCGCTGGCATTGTTCCTGATGCCGCCGCAACCTGCCATTGCAGATCAGTCTTTTGCGTATACGGAAAAGGGATGCAGCGTCTTGCGTTGTAGTTCAATGCAAATGGCGATTGCAGCACAACATAAGTCGTTCCATTGGTGTTATCTGTTGCACTTACCCGATAAAGCCCATAAGCATTACCGCCGCCGCCTTGATTGTTGTATGCATCCACCCGGTACAAATAAAACGTATATCCGTTTGGCACTGAATAAACCGACATCTGTGTGCGACCGATCCCGGCAAGTATTTCGCCATATATCGCAGTCTTTGCAGCATTGCCAATCAGAATATTGCCAACCGGGTTTGCATAAACCGCATCAGTCGCAAATGCGCTGTTTACGCGAATAAATTGATTGGTGGTCAATACGCCTGTTGTGCCATTGGTCAAAATTACCACTTCGGTAATCGGCAACCAATTGGCATCAAGCCCACTAATTACAATGCGGCAATTAACATCAGATGCCGAACTACTGTAAACCAGCAAATTCAATGGTGCAGCCGGGAAGTTATAAACTGTGGTTCGTTCCCATGCCGGGATAAATGTCGTGCCGACTGCCGCTTGATACCCAAAAATATTGACCAATTGATGCCCGGCAATCATGCCACGCGCAACCTGCAATTCAAATGCTTCGGTACGCTCATATTGCGTGATTGATGGGTTGTAGATCATCTTTAATCCCTAGTTTGCTTTTGTATTTCTTCCCATGCCATTTCGGGCGAATTTACTACTGCAATTTGCCCTTTCCACTCATAATGCCACAGTCTTTGCTCTGGTGTAAGTACCTGCGCCGAAAGCGGTTTGCTGCCGTCTTTAATTTCGAGCAATATATTTTTGCCTTTATATCCGCAAACCAGATCAGGGAAACCGCGCCCGGTTGCGCTGGTAATTGATACCGTCACATTCTTTTCACGCAGAAACCGAACTACGGCTTTTTGGTTATCATCCACCCGCGCAATTTTCATGTGTTTTTTTCCTTTAACTTGGCTTCAATGGCACAGGCAAAGTTTCCCCAATTTAGATTTTCCAAATGTAATTCTTGTATCTCGTAAGCCGTTAGCCGTTGCCATTCGCGCTGTGGTGGGGCGTTGATGGTCAAGATGCCATCCTGCTTTGCACCGCACTTTGTGCATTCAACTTCCATCAGGTACTTGTCAGCCACCGGCTCCGGTTCTTTGCGCTGTGGTGGGGCGGCAGCTGAAAGGAATCCGCACTCTTGATCAAACGCTCGCTGCTCCATATCGCCCAGCTTTAGCAGTCGCTCCGGTTCAGGTGCGCTAAGTCGGGCGCGGAGGGTTTCGATTGCTTCACCAGAGACATCCATTGCTTCATCAAAATCACGAACTCGGTTCTTCTTATCGCGCTCACCTGCCGCCCATCTAATTCTTGTCAACGCATCCAGCACCTGCTGCGCTTCCTCGCGGGTTAGTGTGATGGTCATTGCTCCCCCTTCGCTCTCAGGTTTTTATCCACTGTTGCGTCAATACAAGTGCCTTCCAATTGCTTTATTTCGCCGCCGGTTTGCTCTGCTCTTTCACGCATTTTTTGCTTTTGATGCCGCACTTCCTCTTTGCAAACTTCCTCACTGGTATAAAAATCTCTTTTTTGCATAAATTCACAATGAGCATTGATGCAAATCCATAGCACAGGAATAAAAATTGTCATATTATGATTTTTGCCTATTAGGTTTTTTTGCTTCCAATTCGCGCATATCCATCGCCAGATCAGCGACACCATGCCAATCCTCACGCGCAATCATGACTTGCAAATATTCCAAAAATACTCTGCGTTGCACTTCGTATTTAAAATAAATGTTTTCGTAGATGTCGTTATCGTTTTTCATTGTTGCCCCCTTGCGCGAATAGCAGTAAATGCGTCATGCCATGCTGCCGCTTCACTTGCTAAACGCGCTCGTTGCGTTTTCACTGTTTCTTTCATTGACCGTTCTTTAAGTTCCCATGCTTTGTCATGACACACCTTTGCACACGCCTCGCGCTCTGCTGCCGCAACTTGCATTGCTAAACTTTCGCAAAATGCAGCAATAGAAATTGGATGCTCAGGTTTGCTAAACGGCAGTTTTGCATCTTCTACCGCCTCCCGCGCCATGCGGATAATGTCATCTTGATTCATACCAATCTATCCTCTTTTGTATTTTGTCGGCAGTGTCTTTAATGTACAACCTGCAATCATGCTCTTTTTCCAATGAATAAAATGTTGCCATAGTCATTGTGCAAAACCCAAATCCATGCCGCGATAATGTTTTGTCTTTCCGCAAGTCTAAAAACCGGCATTCAATGCAACGCATTCGACAATGCTTCCTTTGCAAAACTAATCTGTATGTGCGTCAGCGTTTTATCCCCTGCCTTATGACGTTCCATAATCAATTTTGCCCATCGCTTGTGATCTACCTTTGAATCCTGATTCTTGATTACTTGCGTTTCAGCAAGATAATGCTCTGCCACTTCCTTTGATGCTGGTGCTGGTGCTGGCAGCGCAATCATTGGTTCGGGTATATCAAACCATGCGCCCTTTGCCATTTCTTCCGACAATGCCGCTTCCCATCTGCCTTTAATGTTGGAATACGTCTGATGCTTCAGATCAAACGCGCCAACCTTGACCGATGCCCAAAATATTGCAGGATGTGACCATTCGCCCACGTTGCCATGCTCACGCGCCACAACGCCATTAACCGCCTCATAGTAGGCAGAAACAGCGTCAACCGATGGTTTGCATAATTTGATGAATTGCGGCAGCGTTGGAGGCCATTCTTGCGTCATTAGGGCATTTGCACCTCGCGCAACTTCATCACGCGACAATTTGCCCAACTCTTGCGCCCATGTTTCTTTGACTCCCTGCAAATTAACATCGCGCCACATATCCAAAAATCTATGCCCGTATAACGAAACCATGCGATCAAACAATTTTTCAATCCATGCCATCGGCAGCGGATCAATTGAGGTCGATAATTGATTCATCATAATTCCTTTTGCCTGTCAAAACTTCCATTGCTTCGCGTCTGCTTTTATCTTTTGCGTTTGTATATGTGTCGTATCGCCTTTGATTTCTAACCCAGTTGCGCCAAGTTGCAAACCAATCCGTTTTTCTACCTTTTGCACCGGGTTGTGCAATCCAATAATCGCGGAAACTGTCTGAAACAACTTTCCAATCTAAATCAGGCCTATTCAATTTGCAATATTCTATTTCATCAATACTTGGGACCCAATCTTTAGGCAATTGCGTTCCGCGATTGCTTTTAACATTGGTTATTGGTTTATGGTTATTGGTTATTGGTTCTTGGTTATTGGTTGCCTTTCCATCTGGTTGCGAATCGGTATCCAATTGGTTCCCATCCGTATCCCATTGGGTTTTTTTAGGTCTGCCGCCTCGCTTACCATTTTCACGATTTTTTTCTGCCATTGAATGATATTGAGTAATGACCTCATCGCATCGCCCATGAAACCATCCATTTTCTTGCAAAAGAAAAAAGTCTTTTAAAACGCGCAAAACCACATCGGTATCCAATCGCAAGCGTCTGGAAACCCATTCGGTATCTGTTGGGATAGGTTTTTCAAGATCGTAATACATATCAAGCAATCGCCGATATGCCAAATCTTCATCATTGCTTAAATGTGCGGTATCGGCGCGATAATCGCCGATATGAAATTGGTAGTAATACATAGTGCCCCTTATATCATCGGGTAATTATCACTGAGGAAAAACAAAAGGCAGGACGGTGATAAATCGCCTTTTCGGTCTCGATAACCTAGCCTTTCCAAAAGTATAGCAGCAAACTCTTATAGTGCCGCATACTTTTCTATACATCACGATACTTTTACGATCCCTTGTAAGAACATTTGAAGCATGGTGCGCTCAAACCCTGCTTGCCAGTAATCGCATTTTTGCTCATACCGCATCTTGCCCTGATCCAATTCTGAATGGCATGAATAACACGCCCACGCGATAAAACAATCGTGCGCCTTTAAACCGCCGCCCTTGCCATGCCGCAATTGATTGCTGTGTGCTGCCACAACGGTTTCAGGATTGTTAGTACAGATGCCGGGTATCTGAACCATACAATCCTGCCCTCTTGCAGCGTCCAGGATTCGCTTACTGCGAAACATTGGCACGGATAAATCCTGCCACTGTACGCAGATGCTGGTCATCTAGCAGCGATTCCATCTTGATTGCGCCATCAGTGCCATACTCAATCAACGCAGCATTCTGGAATGTGACTTTCTTTTTGCCAGACCGCAGACGCGAAATTTCTGGTGGTGAAATTCCAGTTTTATCCGACAGTTTTTTTGCTGCGCCATGTTGCGTCAAATATTCTTCAAGCGTCATTTTAATATCCTCTCTTGTTGGCAAATAAATTGTAGTTCTTCAACTCTGGTGTGAATGCATTGTGATACGGTGCTGAGACAATATTTTTTTGCTGGTATTTTTCTTGAATTTCAAAATCATCATCCAGCAAAGCAATTGTTTCATCAAGCAAATAATATTTGTCATGCCGCAATCGGACAAGGTTTTTTTTCAAAAGTGAAGTCAGCGATTCCATTGCCCAACTGCGCCGACAAGTGCTTTGCAGTGCCAAATGCCGCAGCAATTCTTCCACGTTTAAATCGCCGTTTTTGTACAAAATTTGCAATATTCTATATCCGTTTGTGTCTTTTCTTGGCAAATTTGTCATAAATGTTTCCTTTTTTATATGAAATTAGTGCGGAATCTGGATTATTACCTAAAAAAAACATTAAATAAAGCAATTATTTGTTGTTTTGGCGGAATAAATACTTGCGTTGGGCGCAAATATCCCATATATTCTCTACATGGACGCAACAAATAGAACTCAACTTTTTTCGGAGGTTTCCATGTTTTCAGTCAACCAAATCGTTCGTGGTCATGTTGCTGGTGTGTTTGTAATCCTGTCGTTCCGCATTGGCGCTGATGGTGAGCGTTGGGCAAACCTGAAGGAAATCAACCCAGTGACACAAAAAACCTATCCCGGCGGTTTGTCGCTGCCAGAAAGCGCACTGCGCCAGTATCATTAAATCAACCCGCCCGGCGCAAGCCGGGCATTACTAAGTGAGGAAACCATGCAAGTTATATATACAAACGATTGGAAAATTGTAGTGGTAAACGAATTTAACCAAACACTGAAAATCTTCAATTGGGAAGATGAAGACACAGCATACAATTTCTTTCTGTCGTGCCTCAATTCAGAAGAACGCACAGCGGAAGATCAGCGCATCGCTCAGATGGAAGCAGATTTGGCAATTGACGCTCAAGACGCTGCAAACCGTTGCTTGTCATCTGATCATTACTCTAGCTGGTAAATTAATCTGCCCGGTGAAAGCCGGGCATTATTTGTGAGGAAATTATGCAAAACGGATATTGGTATTTTGACGATTACGAAGATTGCTGGATTTACGTTCCATCCGCAAATGAACTGGCACAGTGAGGAAACAAATGAAATTCAAACCCTTTGCAACTGATGATTGGCTTGCCCGGCATCCAAAAGTGATGGCGGCAATTTCTGTGATATTGTTTATTGTCCTTTGTTACACGGAGACAATGCCATGAATATGAAAGTTTCTGATATGTACGTTTACACACCAGCGACCACCGACATCACAATCCGGTGGAAAGCAAACGGATGGATACCGCCAACCGAAGACCCAAAGTTCCAGCGCAAATGGGCAGAATTCCGCAATAAAACCGCCGCTGGCATTGAAGCAATTATGAATCGAAGTGAGGAAATTAATCATGACCAAAGCCGTATACAAAGCCATTAATGCAGTCCAAATCGCCCTTGCCAAATCTGGTATAGCCAAAGACCGGCAAGCACAAACCTACAAATTTCGCGGCATCGATGATGTATACAACGCAATCTCGCCGCTGTTGGGCGAACATGGATTGTGCATCCTGCCGCGCATGATCCGCAGGGATTGCCAAGAACGCCAAACCGCCAAAGGCAGCGCAATCTTTTATGTCATCGTTGAAGCCGAATTTGACTTTGTAGCTGCGGAGGATGGCAGTTGCCACGTTGTCAGAACCTTTGGCGAAGCAATGGATATGTCGGACAAAGCAACCAACAAGGCAATGTCGGCAGCGTATAAGTATGCCGCCATGCAAGCGTTTGCGATCCCCACAGAAGGCGATAACGATACAGAGAATCAGAATATCGAACCTGTGCCGGTCAACGCGCCAAAGCCCATTGGTGCGTTGCCTGACAAGGTATTTGCCGATTTTCTTTCCGCAATTGAAGCATCTGTAAATATTGACGCATTGAAAGCAATGTTTGCCGCAGCGTATACCGCAGCCAAAAACATAAACGATCAGGCAGCAATGGGTACATTCCAAAAAGTGTACGAAAAGCAAAAAGCAGCATTGACCGGAGAGCAATCATGACCGATCAGGATTTTGAACGCAAAGAAAAAGCCCGGCAGGATGCCATGTTTGACGCGCAATTTGCCGATGAGCCAACATCCAATGTTGATTATGCAGATGAACCGCCATGCAAAACCGGCAGTCAATGCACAAACAAATGCCAGCGTTGCGGTGAAATTAATCCTGCTGAGATACATACCTGCTCACCAGAACCGCAGGTAAATGGTTGGCCTTTGTATTCAGGATTGCCAAAGCCAAAGGAAAACACATGAACCTTGCCCTATATCAAATCGCAGATCAGTATTTGCAGGATATGCAAATGCTGCAAGAGCGTGATCTTGACGATCAAACCTTTGCCGATACGCTTGAATCATTGTCTGGTGATCTGGAAGTTAAAGCCACCAATGTCGCAATGTTTATCCGCAATTTGGAAGCCAGCGCAGATGCAATCAAAGCAGCGGAAAAGCAGATGGCAGACAGACGCAAGGCAATCGAAGCAAAGACCGAACGCATGAAAGAATACTTGCTTGAAAATATGGTGCGTACCGGCATCACAAAAATCGAATGCCCGTATTTCAAAATTGCAGTGCGCGACAATCCTGATTCATTGGTTGTGGATGCCACCGCAGTTGTGCCGGGCGAGTATTTTAATCAACCGCCATTGCCCGATCCTGTCTTGGACAAAGTGCGGTTAAAAAAAGATTTGCAATTAGGTGTGGTGGTGGATGGTTGTAAATTGGAACGTAAGAAACGTATTGAAATTAAATGAGGAAATAATATGGCATCTGTAAATAAAGCAATTATTGTCGGACATTTAGGCCAAGACCCTGAATTGCGATATACATCTAGCGGTGAAGCAGCCGCCAATATATCAGTGGCAACGTCTGAGCAATGGAAAGACAAACATTCTGGCGAACAAAAAGAACAAACTGAATGGCATCGCATTTCGTTTTTTGGTAAGCCAGCAGAAATTGTCTGCCAATATTTGCGGAAAGGTTCGCAGATATATGTTGAAGGAAAAATTCGCAGCAAGAAATACACAGACAAAAATGGCATTGAACGAACAGCATTTGAAATTATTGCTGAATCGTTCAAGATGCTAGGCAGCAAATCAGAATCAGGCAGTGGGAAACAAAGCAAACCAGCAGCAAAGCCGCAGCTTGATGATATGGATCAGGAAATTCCATTTTAGAAAGGATAAACCATGAAATACATTATCGCCCTTTGGCTAGCAGCAACCGCAACAATGTCTTATGCAGCTTGCACATACAATACCTATTGCGATCAAGGCAGATGTGTATATTGCACAACCTGCTGTTATGGGAATCAGTGTAATACCACCTGCAATTAACGATCACCGGGCAAAAGCGGATGCTGCGGTTTTTATTAACCATAGGGGTTTCATCAACCCGCAGTGAAGCGAGTAGCCCACCTTTTTCTATGTGAGGAAATATGAGAGAAATTGTTACCGATAATGATGTGCAAGAAGCATTAGACTTTTTGCGAAATCAAGCCGAAAAAGCCGCCGAAGCAAAAGCCCATCGCTTATACATGGTTGAGTATCGCAAGACCATGAAAGCAAACGTGATGCAAATGCATCTGGATAAACCGCTTGCCGCACAGGAACGAGAAGCATACCGATCCGAAGAATATATCGCGCATCTGGATGCACTAAAAGCAGCAATTCAAAATGATGTTTTTCACGAATGGAAAAGAGTAGCGTCAGAAGCCACAATTGAGGCATGGCGCACTCAAAATGCTAACCGCCGGGGTGAGGGAAAACTACAATGAACTATGCCAACATTGAAAATTCATTGCGTTTGCAAAAGGTAATCACTGTGCTGAAAGATAAAAAATGGCACAGCACAATGGACATTATCAAACGCGCTGAAGTCTGTGCGGTGAATAGCATCATTACCGAATTGCGGTTTAATGGGTTTGACATTAAGTGCAAACGTGATGCAAACAAATGGTTGTATCAATTACAAGGATGAATTATGAAACAAGAAGATTTTGTTGAAATGGTTAAAAAGTCTGGTTTTGATGAAGGCATGAAACAATTATTCATCACCAGTTATTGCATTGGGTACGATCAAGGCAGAGTTGAACAGATGAAAAATGTGATTGATCGTATTGATTTGATTACTGCCGAACGCCAAATGGAATTTGCAACCAGACAATAGGAAAAAACATGAGTACATTTAACATTATCGAATTGGATGTTGTCCGTTGGGGTGAGAATCGCGGCATCATTCAGAACAGCACCAGCGCAGCGCAAGTTAAAAAGACGCAAGAAGAAGTACAGGAATTGGTTGATGCTATTGCAGCCAAAGACAAATACGCTATCATTGATGCGATTGGTGATGTAATGGTGACGTTGACCATGATCGCCGCTATTGAAGATTTGCCGCTTGTCGCTTGTTATCAAGCAGCGTATGACCAGATTAAGAATCGAAAAGGCTATTTAGATGCAAACGGATTGTGGATTAAAGAATCTTGAACCAGCAGCAGAAAGCCCGGCAGGAACTAGGTATTGCAGCAATTGTCAGATGACAAAAAATTCTGTTGGTGGATTTTATAAACTGTACGCAAACAAAAAGAATCGGCGTTGGGTATGTAAAGGTTGTGCCGAACGCCGATTTATATAGCGAGGAAATATGAAAGCAATGACAGTGGTTATGCTTTTTTATATGTGCGTTTCTGTGGCAACCGTTTGTATGATTGCTTTGCTTGTTCAAAAGCCAGAAAAAATACCTTGTGGTGTTTCAGAAATTAGCCCTGATTTTTCAGCAGCAGACAGAGAATATTGCCGCCAACTAAGGCAGCGGCAAGCACTCTCAAAACATTATCTTTAAGGTTGCAGGTAAAACGTGCGCTCATCATTGCGCCTTTTTACCAGCCCTTTTAATACCTTGCCGCCAGCTTTGACGTACTTCAGGAATTCCTCAGACGCGCCCTGATAATCACCACGGTTGTGTTTCATGCGAAGCGTTGACCGTTGCAGCGTACCGTTCCCTAGATTGAAAGCAAAGGATACAAGTGCATCCATGCGCCCCTGATTAAGACCAGCAGGACAATACTTGGATACGCCTGTGACAAACCGTTTAAGATCATAAAAAAGCAGCGCATCGACTTCCTCTTTTGTCCATATTCTATTGTCTTCTTGCCGCAACGGAAACGCCATGCGCTGATCCATCGGCAGCTTGCCTTGTTCTGGATACAGCACATGACCCACACCTACCGTCCAAAGCAATGCCGGGCAGCGGTATGGTTTATATCTCACGCCCTCATGATGCTTCAGCAACTCGCGCATTTTTGGGCTAATCATTTGCCGAATGCCCTGCCGCCAAAGTGAAAAGCTATGATGGCAGCAAACAATGCTTGCGTTTCATCATCCCAAAGTTGTGCCGCCATATCGGTAAAACTTACGCCAGCCTCAAACCCTTTGTATGCAAGCGTTGCATCAATCGCGCACAACAGGAAAAAGAATCCATAAGTAATGACCGGGCGAACGCTTGTCCGCAGGTTCACCATCCACTGACTAGCGCCCTGACCGATGGCAATATCGTGAGCATAGATCGCAGCCATTTCTGCCTGTTGCGCCTGAATCAATGCTTGCTGTGTTGCTGCCGTTGTTTCTGTCTTTATCTCATCCAGCCGAATTTCCTCGATGCGCTCTTGTGCTTTGTATCCGCGCTCAAGCATTTGCAATTCACGCTCAGTTTGCAATTGCGCGAGTTTTAGTTCATGCGATTTGTCGGATTTATCCTGAAAGAAATCCAGAATCTTTGGCAGACCGCCCATCAAAAATGATAGGAATGTCGATAGCATTGTCAGCATTAATAACCCCCTTGTTGAAACATCCACCAGATACCGTAAGCCGTTGCAATCGTTGCAGCAGCACCAAATATCACGCCAATTATTATCTGTACGTTATCCCAAAACTTTTCTTTTTCTCTGCGCTTTTTCATTGCCGCGACTTTTTCAGCAAGCCGCTTTTCTGTTTCTGCTTTGCGCTTTGCTTCTGCTTTTTCTTGCCGATCTGATTGCAGCTTGTTTAATCGCCGATTAAAATCATCCCATAAACCTGCTTCAGAAAAATTGTATATGAGCCATTGCTTTATGTTTTCATAAAACATTTTTTGCTCACGATCAATCGCCATCATTTCCAAAACATATTCAGCATCCGAAATATATTCTGGCGGTTTGATTCCGGTTTCTTCAACCGTTGCATCCTGCTTTTGCTGCGCCTCAACCAACTCGATGCGCTTTTCTTCATACTTACTTGAATGAGAAAAGAATTTTGAGAATGATGGCATGGCATCCATTAATGATGCGCCAGCACCGATCATTTCTTCTAATTCATTAAATGTTTCTTTAGCTAATTGGGCTGTTTCTTTAACCCCGGTTAGTGCAAGTTTTACGCCTTGCGCCACCATAATTGCTGTGGATATTGGTTCCATAATGCACCATAAGATTTAAATTTTTATTTTGTCTTATGGTGTATTTTTTACTTGCCGGTAAGTTTTGTTTGAAGACCTATAATAATTGCGCCAGCAATACTAACGGCAACAACGGCAATAAACGCCAATGTGCCATGATCTGCCCATCGGCGCAGCTTTTTACCAAATCGCAAATCCTCGCGAAATTCTTCTACCGATTCCGGTTTGTCTATATCAACACCAAGAATGGCAAATACTTTTTTAACCGCACGATCAGCAGCATCTTGGCAAATTGGGTTGTTGTTGCAGTCCATAATAATCACTCATTTGCAATTGTTTCTTGAGGCGGGTTTCTTACGTCCACAAATTCGCCATCATTATAAAGCCATCCAATACCAGCCTCAGTATTTTCAATGCAAACAACATAAGTATTTATCGGCGCAGTCCACGGCAAAATTGTTTCCACAACAATAGTATTGCCGGTTTCTATTTCATTGCCATGCTCATCAATAATTGTTTCTGGCTTTGTGATTTGTAATGGTTCTTTTCTTCCATCCCAAATCATTACATTTTCAATGATGTGAGTTTTTGAATTAATGATTGCGTAGTTTTTAATATCCATTTTTACCACCATGAAAGAACAATTTGACCTGCGCCACCTGCTCCGCTTGTGCCGCCTTCAGATGCGCCGCCACCGCCGCCCGGTACAGAGCCTGATGTTGCTGTTCCTGTACTATTTGAAAGACCAGCACCGCCATTGCCGCCAAATGTGCTTGTGCCACCAGCAGACGCTGAAGTTGCCCCAGCGCCGCCGCCGCCAGCACCACCAAAAACAGAATTTCCACCAACAGTTGCTGTTGAAGATGCTCCACCGCCACCACCGCCACCTGCATAAGAACTGCCACCTTTATCTGCACTATTACCACCATTTCCACCACCAAAACCACCATTTCCAAAACCAGCAAGTGCTGCGGCAGGAGTAAAATCATAAGTTGGTTGACCCCCTAAACCCGGAGTTGATCCAGCGCCATTTCCTCCAGCAGATAATATACCTCCACCGCCACCACCAGCTGATCCTCCGCTTGCTATAAAACCACCACCACCGCCACCGTAAGCAATTATTTGTGTACCACTTGGTTTAGATGGTAAATTTGTAATTGAAAAACTTGTATCACCACCAACATTTCCAATGCCGGTTGTTGTTCTTGCTGCACCACCGCCCCCAACAGTATAGTTTTCAGATGCTGCAAGATATGAAAGCGGAATTGTTATCGTATTGTACGCACCGCCTCCACCACCGCATGAAGAAGCCGCCGCCGCATTTCTTGCGCCACTTCCCCCACCTGCCCAAACTTCAATTTTTATCCATTGATAATTTCCAGTTGTAGGTTTACTCCATGTTCCAGAACCAGATGAAATTGTTTGAGTTTGGATTATTGGCACAACATTAATTGCTGTTGATTGCCATGTTGTTCCATTACTTGTTAAAACATTTCCAGATGTACCGGGCGCAACAAGTTGAACCTGCGAAGTTCCATTGCCTAGCAAAACATTATTTGCGGTTAATGTAGTTCGACCAGTGCCACCATTAGAAGCAGGAGTCGCATTAACAAGACCAGTTGATGCATCAAGTTGCCCTGATGAATTAACCTTGTTCGCAAGTTGTGAAAGATTAAATGCCTGTGTCATGCCGCACCTGTTCGTGAGAATGTTTGTTGTGAAAGAACTGTCGTATTGTTATTTGGCGTTGGATTCAAAGCATAAGTGCCGGTTGCTGTAATGTAATCATTGCCAGCACCGGGCACATATAGACAACCGTTTCCATATAATTCAAACGCATTTACATCATAAGAGAATGTATACACAGATTGACCGTTGACTGTATAAGTAGAAATTAATGATGGCGAACCATTAGGCACACCAAAATTATTATGAGCAAACTGAATGATTGTAAAATTGCCGGTTGCTGTTGACGGAAAATTATTAACTGTGTTGCTTACCAAATCATAATCTTGATCGTTTACTACTGTGCCATTTAAAAAGAAAACTTCAGCACCCGATACAATTTGAAATTCTGTTGGCGAATAACTTGCAGCAGCAGACAATGAAACATCCCATCGACTAAACGATCTGTAAGTTGCACCTAATGCGCGATAACGATAAACAGAATTGCCAGCGGTTGCCGTGAATGTTGTAGTAAATACGATTTGTTTAGTTGCGTAATTAATTGATGAAACTGTGTATTGCGTTGGTGTACCTGTATTTGCAAACGTCAAAACATCGCCAGCATAAATTAATTGACTTGGTAAATTAGAATACGTTAGTGTATTTGTGCCTGATCCAGATGAATACGCAATGTCCATGTTTGCATAATACGCGGCAGTGCTTGTTGATCTAAACGAAATGATGGTAACAACATCGCCAACCGCGCAAGCATTTAGCATGGTGACTGCGCTTGTCGTTTCTGTGTAATCACTTGTCGGCACAAGCAAAGCACCATTTCTAAAAACCAAGTCCTGACCATTAATATATCCTGCGCCCCTAGCTGTTGGCGTAAATACAGTTTGACCTGCCGTTGCAACAAACTCATCGCTTGTATAGTAAAAACCATCGGGCGCAACAAGACCAACTACTCGACCATAAATATCAATCGTTAAATTTGCACCGCTTCCTGTGTATGTAGGCGAACCACCAAAATCAAGAAACTGTGCAAGCGATCCGACCAATGTGCCATTTGGATTATTGGTAATTGATATTTCGCCGCCGCCGATTGTTGTCGTTCCTGTTGTCAGCAATTGCCCTGTGCGAATATCCAGATCAATATAATTTGTACCATCAGGCAATGCCGACCACAATGAAGGATCAAACGTAGATGCTGGAACATAAGCCGCTGTTGCTGCTGCATATGATGCTGGCGCAGTTCCAAAACTAAACGTGCGACCTGTGCGATTTATATAGCAAAGTTTATTTGCTGTGCCAAATGTTGGTTGTGCTAAATACCATGTGTAATCAGCCGGATTTGTACTAAACGATGATGATGATGAATTGTATAAGCCGTAATAATTTTTGCCGATAGGCGAAGCATTCAATCCAGAGCCAGATAAATTATCACCATAAGCGACAATAAGATATTGATTGTCATATGTGAATGTTGTCGGCCTCCATTGCAACAATGCTGATGCGCTAGAAAAATCACTGCTGCCTAATTGATTAACCATTCTGCTGAAGAAATACCAATTGCCAGCGGGTATTCCTGCCAAAGTAACAGGAGGCATTGCAGTAGATGGATTATATGGATTGCCGTTTGACTGAACCTCTGTCGTACCAGCAAATATTCTTTGTGCGCTTGTAGGATTGCTGAATGCCGAATACCAAATTTCAGCATATTGCACAATGCCAGCAGATGATGTTGTGACGTTTACCTGAAATGATGGGTTTGCAGCATTAGGATACAAGCCACCTATTGTCGGCGTTGGTATTGTTCCAAAAGTTAATGGATCACCTAAACCAGTATTAGGTGCTGGCGTAAATTCTGTGACATTAGCATCATCAAAAACGGCAGGATTAAATTCCATCAATGATAGCGTTGCGGTAATGCTGCCATCATTGTCAAAATCTTCAACCACTTTTGAAATTCTAAATAGCTTTGCTACCCATCCATAATTTGCATTAGTGAGCGTGACAATATCACCAGCTTCTAATTGCAAACCAACATAATTAATTTTTAGTTGTACCTGCAAATCTTCGCGGCATGATTCTAAAAATCTATTGGCAAGCAATTGTGCGCGAATATTATTATTTACAAAATTTAAATTAATCTCTTGTTTGTTTACTGGTTCGTTCGGGTACATCAACGATGGATTAATAACAGACAAATCAAATGTTGCAGATGCAAAAGAATCTTGTTGCGTACCATCTGGAAATTTAACTTCTGCAATGTTAAATGAATTGCTTATGTCAACGGGCGAAACAGTTAAACCAGAAATAACATTTGAATCATCAAGAGCCATTGCAACCGTATATGTAGGTTGCTGAACAATAACACCCCATTGACCAGTAATTTCATTGTATTTCACCAAACAATCACAACTATTCGCCATTAGCTGAATGTTGCTCATGATTGAGTTTTGCGTATCTACTACGCCATCAAACCTAAATCTTTTTATAAGATCAGAACCGCCACTATAATTTGTGTAAACAACATTTTGATCTGAGTAAACATTTAATGCAGTTAAACTAGCCGTGTTTATATTTGACAACAAAATTGCTGCGCCATATCTTGATGATGAAAAATAATCTAAGAAACAATCGCCCGGCAAATATCGAGAATTTGTAATTTGGAATCGCATTGAATCCAAACCACGAATATTTGCAGTTACACTGTATTGAAGTTTGACAATCGCAAAAACGCAATTTGTCATTTGCTTTGCTGGCGACCATGTATAAACGAGACCGGCAGCACTCATTACCTGATTAGCAGTTAATGTTGTATTTGCAGGATTTGCAGAGCCATTTCTGTATAAATAAAAATTTATTTTACCGTTTACTGTTGTGTCATAAAGACCAGTAGATTCATCAAGCAAAGAAATTACTTTGGTTAAATCTGTGCCATCAAAAATAACTCTTTTACCAGCGTAATAAATTTTCCCAAAAGTAAATGTATCTGGTGTGCCACTCGTTTCTGTATTTGTTACTTCAGATAATGCAACAACATAATAAATATTTTGATTATCTGAAGTAATGCTCATATCAACTAGCGCACCGCCGATATAAGCAGAGCCATAAACAACAGGTAATTTATTATCACCAGCAGGAGGAACCGTTACTCTGCTTCCAGGATTTTCAGTAGCAGTTGAATTTATTGTTGGTTCATTTGGTGTAAATACGCGAGAAATTACTGAGCTTGCAACTATGTTAATTGCAAACGCCGTTACATACGCAGCAGTTCCCGCACTAATAATCCCTGCGCTAACAAGATAGTTTGCAATTATTGTACCGGGCATTATCTATACCATGTTTCTTCAAGTTTATAAAAACCAAACTTGTTATATTTTAAGTCTGGTGAATTGACCATTTTAGTCATCGTATAAAATTGTATTTTGCCCTGCTTTACCATTGCATTGCATTCTGACACATAGGCAGTAATCAATCTATAAGCCGCTGTGCCGCCTCGATATTCTGGATCAACCCAATATGCCACTTCACTACATTGCCGCGCTTTAGGATTCCATATATTCGGTATGATGGCAGCAATCAACATACCTATAATCACATCATCTTTTTCAGCCAAAAATATAACGCCTGATCCTGCCAATAATTCAGACAATAATTGAATTATATATTCCTCATCATCGGCATATTTCAAAACATCTAATGGCGCAGCATCTCTATATTGTTTTAAAAGTTTAATAATTTCTGGAACATCAAACTTATTTGCTTGTCTTATCATATCTTTTCCTTATGAATTAGCTGATGCGCCTTTGCCAAAATAATAGTTTATTGTGCTGATGTAATTTACGCGATTCATTGATGTATCACCTGAATTGTAAAATTGCCATGAGTTGTCGTTGGTATATCTGCCAGCCATTCGATTTTGCAAAATCAATTGAATGGACGATGCCGACACAGTAATCACGCCAACATATCCTCGCGCCTCTTCCATCCACTGTTCATTGATTGTGAATGAATTAATGTATCCATTAAAGAATTGATACAAACCGCCTGTGCCGCCGGTTGTAATCAATTGATTATTGGTATCAAAAAACCCATGCCACATTTCAATTTGTGAGCCTTTAATATCTGCGCCCAATACCATTGCAAGCATTGACGTATCAATGCCAACAAGCGTCACTGTTGTTTCGTTAGCTGTGGATTTAATATCACGCTGCGCCGATCCGACACTAACCAATTGACCAAGACCAGTAAAAGGCAAAGCGTCAACAGCCGAAACCGTTATTGCTGTTGGTGTTGTAGCAAATCTATAAACTGTTGATGCCGTTGTTATCCGCACAAAGTTTGCATACCGGATATTGTTTGTATTTTGAACTGGCGTAATTACATTCACAGCACCACCTCAATTGCTCTAAATCCACCTGTCCATTGGATGAATGAATCATTGGTCATAGGCACAAGCGAATAAGTCGGATAGTCACGCATGATTACAGGAAAGGTAATGCCTGTGTAAGTGCTGCCGCCCAGTGCGGTTGTCGTGCCGTATTGCCCTATCACTGCGCCAATGGGCGAGGCAACCGTTGTCATGACTGTTCTATGTACCGGAATATTTACAGTCGCGCTTGCGCCCCTCTGTACGTCTGCCGTTGCTATGTATGCGTACCTATCAATCTGAATAAAATCGCCTGTCTTTACAATGTACGCGCTTGCAGATATAGATGGCAATGAACCTAATACAATGGTTTTGTTTGCCGTTGCTGTTTGAATTGCCGTTGCATTAATCTGAACGCTTGTCATATCGCCACGATATGCAATGTAATTAAGCCAGCCGGTAGAACCAAAGTTTAGATATTGCTCACCTTGCCGATCCACTTCCCGCAGCGCAGACAATACCGCCCGGTTCTGTGAATAAAGCAAATAATTCATCGGCCTTAATTCAAACTCAAATGGTTGCACCGTCAAAATTTCGGATGTGCTAAGTCGCATATTGCGCGACAACATTTGTCCGACAAATTTATGATCGTTAATGCCAACCGATTCAGCCACCGAAAGAATAGTTTGCAATGACATAATTTATCTCGATATTGGAACACTACGATTTGCGCTTTGATACGCAGCCCAAATTGTATTTTTATTTGATGCAAGAAACTGCGTTGCCGATTGCGTATCAATTGCACTCATGCTGGCAATGTATGTGCCGTTATTTGTAAAGCCGCCTTTGTTCATATTAGCCGCAGCTTGTTGCCATGATCCGTTTGGAATGACAGTGCCGGGAGTATTTGGCATAAATAATTCAGGACCATTTTCTCCAACTAATGTTAATCCGTTAATCGCGCCACCAGATGCAGCCTCTCCATATCCAACACTAATGCCAGCGTCATAATTCATGGTTTTTATTCCAGCAGGAGTAAAAAACCCAACAAGCGATCTAAACAACATAGATGCTTGCGCTTGCATTTCCATGCGAATCAAATCTTTAATAATTGATAAAGCAAATTCTTCAAATTTAAATTCGCCTGTTTCCACAAAATTGCTAATTGCTGCATCCATATTGCTCATAACAGTTGAAAATGCAGCCTCTCCACGCTTAAAAGCATTTTCAGCGGTTTCTTGAAATTGACGCGCAGAATATTCCCATCCATCAACAAAACTTCTTTGCCGTTCTATTTCCTTTTCTAAATTTTGTTGACGCGCATTATTTATTTGATCTATCGCATCAAGTTCAATATCTCTTATTTCTTCAATGCTTTTAATTCTTTGTTCGTATTCTTCACGCGCTTTTTGTCCACCACCTTGACGCTTCATTTCATATTCAGCTTCTTTCATTTGATCGTTATATTTTTTTTCTGCTTCAATCAAACGGTGAATATTCTCCAATGCAAGATTAGACAAGTTATATTGATTAGTAGACATCAAATAACGATTGCCTTCTAGTTGCAATCGTTGTTTTTCAATATTTAATGTTGATTGAATGTTGGCAATGTCGCGCCCTTTTTGCTGCGCCAAATCCAATTTAAACATTTTGTCTTCTAAATCAAACTGTTCTTTTGTTGCTTCTTTTCTTACTTCTTGAAGTCTAACAATTGAATCAATTACAATTAATTCATTGTCTAATATTTTATTTCTATTTGCGTCAAGCAACATAAGATCGTGGAGAGTTTTTCCAGTTAACTCATATGCTTCATTTAATTCTTTTATTTTTTGTTTTGTTTCATCTTTTATTTTTTTAATTTCTTGTTCATATTCAATATCTAATTTTTTTTGTGCATAGGCAGCAGAGCCAAGATTAAATCTGTCTCTTTCTAAATTAATTAATTCAATTGTATTATCTGTTTCTTGTCTTAAAGTTACCATTCGTAAAGCAGTTTCATCTTTAACTGCTTTAATAGTTATGTCATGATTTCTTTTTTGTTCTTGTGCCAGTATTGTTGATCTTGCTTCTTGTATTGCAATGATTCTATTTTTTTCTTGCTGATATTGTTGATCTGCCAATTGCATATTTTTTTGACGCACTGCTGCATCTTCTGCTGATTTTGCAGATAAATCATATGCTCTCTCAATATCAATTAAAGTATTTGAATATTGAGCACCTGCTTTTGCTAATTGATTTGCTTGTTCAACTTCTAATTTACGCAATTCATATGTGCCTTCACCAATTTCAAATTTTTCTTTTTCTAAAGAAAGCAAATCATATGTTGCTTTATATTCTGCATCATTAGTGTTAGCTTGTTTTTTATATTCAGTATCAATATTTTGCATCGTAATTTGATGCTGATGCGCTAATGCTTTTTGACGCAGACCATTTTCTATACCAAATTGTTTAACCCTCGCATCAATTGCAGCCTTTTCTTTTGCATTAATTAAATCAACTTGCGCTTTTTCTTTGTTACGCTCTTTTGCCGCATCATTACGAATTTGTGCAAGATCACTTGCCAAATTTAATATCATTTTTTCTTGCGCTATTGCAGCCTCACCTAGCGGAATTCCTTTGGCATCAATAGCAAACATTTTGTCGGCAATGTCTGCTTTTTCTTTTATTAGTTTAATTTCAAGTTCTAATGCTCTACGTGTTTCTTGTTTGCGCTTTTCTTCCTCTGCCGCAGCTTTTGCATCAGACTGCCCTTTTTTTGAAGGATTTTTATAATCGCCAGCAACAGCTGCTTTTGCAATTTCTATTGCTGCCCTGTTTTGTCTTTGTGGTGATGCGCCATAACCATGAGTTATTGCTGTGCCGGACATACCGCCCAATTCACCTGCGCCCCAATCAATTTCTGCGCTACCACCTTCCTTTAAATTTTGCATTGTGTCCGCAATGTTTGCTATTGAATTAACAATTGCAGCCAATGGAGAAACCAATTTTTGAGCAAAGAAAAGAATATTTTTAAATGCCGCTTCTATGTTTTCCCATGCTTTTGCATTTTCTTGTATTGCAGAAAGCAAAGCCGGATCGCCCATTTCTTTGTATTTGTTTACAAAAGTTGAAGCGTCTACACCTTTCATCGCCTTACCAAGAATTTGATTTTGTAATGCTGCTCTTTTGCCAGCATCTTCTACTTGCGCCAATTCTTGTACTACTCTTTTGAACAAATCTTCCAGCTTTAGATTTTCAACATCTTTCCCGCTAATTTTTAATTCAGTAAATGCTTTGCGTAATTCGTCGCTACCCTCAATTGCATCTTGTTGAACACTTGCCAATTTGTTTAATGATGTGCCTATGTTATCAGCCTCGCCGCCAGCACCTTGCATCGCCGCTTGCATTGCAATTAATGATGATGTTGTTACATCATAAGCAGCGGCAGTATCTTCAATTTGATCGGCATATTGGAATGCTTTTCCAACAACCAATGCAGCAGCAGCAACACCAGCAAGACCTGTTGCCGCTGTTGTCATAAACTCATCTTGCGCTTTTTGTGCATTACGCAACGCGCGCTTTTGATTCATTTCAAATTCGCGCGTTTTCTTTGTGGCATCATCAATGCCAGAAATAAATTCTTTGTTATCTAAACCAAGAATGACACCAAGCCGCGCAATTAATGACATGATTTACCCTTTACTTTGCTTTGCTTTGTTTTGCTTTATATTTTGTAATTTGATTTTGTATTTCAATTTTTAATTTTTCTGCAACCGCATCTTGATTTTTTTCAAGTGCTGGCCTTAAATATGGCCTTGGAGCCATTCTTGCCGAACCAAATTCACGTTGCAATGCTAATTGACCACGCTTTGACAAGCCTTTAGGCATAGCCATTGTTTTATTATGATTCTTTGTGCCGTATTCAACAAACATTGCGCGACCATCAGAAATATCTTTTCCTTCCAATATTGCGCTTACTTGAGCAATAACCAAATCGGTTGGTTTAACATACATTGACCTTTGATCTTTTGGTTTAGCCAATCTTGCATCAACGCGCAAAGTTCTTTGCAATTGACCTGTATCATAACCATGCCCCGGTTTTAAATTAGCTTTAGCCGCATTTAATACAATAGTCATTGCTGTTTTTGCAGCAGGAATTAATACGTTTTTATCCGCGCTTTCAACGCCATAATCTTTGCTTATTTGTTCAAGCAAATACGCCAATTCCTGA